>NZ_JAUBTO010000034.1:38013-60876 GCF_036702495.1 Microcoleus sp. C2D2
TGGTAACAAGTTAAGCCTGTATGGCAGTGGTCAAGGGGATTCCAGAAGATGCCTCTGGCGAAAAATTGGTCAGAGCCGAGCCATTGGTAACAAGTTAAGCCTGTATGGCAGTGGTCAAGGGGATTCCAGAAGATGCCTCTGGCGAAAAATTGGTCAGAGCCTCCGGGTCGATGGGGAAACGGCGCCACAATTAACTTAATATGGGGTTTACGTTGTTGTTTAACAATACCTAAATCGTGATTTTCTGGTGCCACGAAATACTCGATTGGGTCGGTTGCCTTACGATTTTGATCGGCTACATAAAAATGGTAAAGACCACAGTAAATCATTTCTAATGAAAAGGAATCTATTGGCTCATAGAGTGAGTCAGCAACAGTATCACCTCAATCCACCCAGACAGCATAAAATAGACCTCTTGCAAAAATAATTAGGACGGGATCTTCGGCCCATCCCACAAGAAAAAATAACTCTTGTGGGATGGGCCGAAGATCCCGTCCCATCAATTGAGGAAAAGGATTTTTGCAAGAGGTCTAATAACCAAGCCCCCCAAATAGGGCTCTGAATGCCGTTGAGAGAACCCCTCCACAAATAACTTAAGCCCCAGAGTCTTTGGACGGTATTAAAAGCATCTTCAATTCTCCAACGTCTTCGATATAAATCTGCCACGACCTAGGGAGGCAATACATAAGGGTCAAGTACACTTGTCAAATAAGAATGCCAAATCTTACCCGCAGGAACTTCAATCATACCTCAGGTGATAAATGGAGTTTTTGAAGTTCCTGACCCCAGAGGTATTAGACTATCTCTGGGCTCGTAACTATTGCTAAATACTTGCTCGCATTTAAGTGATGCTCCTTTTTTAAATCGAGTAATAAAGTGAATCTCTTGTTCAATTAATAGACGCCAAAAGCTAAAATTATCGCATCCTCTATCCAGTAAGAGTAAAGTTTTCGCTGCCACTAATTGTCGGATATTTTTGTCAAGGTTAATATCCGAAGCTCCCTTGATTTTCAAGAAATCTGCCTCTCGACGGGTAGCCTGGTCATTAAATCTATGACTGTTGCCATTTTTCCTGCCAACTGCCCTTGTTGTAAATCTTCTAGGCTTTTGAGCTGACCAAACAATGCTGAGAGCGTCGCAGCTCTCTACTATCCCTATTCGGGAAAACTTTCCCAGTGTAAATTGAATGCTTTCTGGTAGAGGTCGTTGATTTCTTTTCTACCAAGCAGTTTTTAAACTCGGTAATAAATTTGTCAAGACTTGCTCAAATAATTCGGCGGGAAAACTTAAAAATCCTTGAGACATTGCTTGTCGAGTGACGGTCTGGCCTCTACACCACAAACAATCTTCTCACCGCTAGCATTCTTGTGAGTTCTGTAACTCCTTTTCCTCTGGCCACAGCAGAGTTAATACCGCTGCTACCATCAACGGTAAGTTGAGAATTCTAGCTCTTAACCCCAGTGGGCGCTAGTAATTTTCTTGTGAGGTGATAGTCGGTGTTAGTAATGCTTCTAGTTGTGAGGCTATTACCTCCTCTTCCACCATTAGCCTGTGAGTTTTTTTGGGCGCGGTCGCGGTTGGTTTTTCCGCTAGCACCCCTGTTTGCTTACCTACACAATTGCTCAATTACTCGTCAATTCTATCGTTTTATAATACCAAATCCGGGGAACGTTACCCCTGATGATGACCCTGCCGAAACTTCACTCGCTTCTGTGCTTTCAAAAAACAGAACCTTTGAGGTAAATGTTCAAGAAAAACTGTCACCAACTTCAATAAATGCAGCTCGCTTGAGGGGTTGTAAACAAGTGAATATTCTCCCTCGCTAGCTGAGGTGTCTCTCGCCCGAGCCTGTGGCTCCTTTTGGGTGCGGTTTTCATAAATTAGAGGTAATTAACCCGGATTTGGTATGACCTAATTTTCTCGCGAACCTGTGAAAACTATTTGACAATTTATTGATAATTATCATCGCCTCAGTTAGGCTAGCTGGCTTTGGGCGGACTAGCCCAACCTTTCCCGTTTTTTGATTATAATTATTACTGAAGAATTTTTACACAAAGAGGTATTGACAAAATCTACTCATTTTTAACTTGTTACCAATGGGGGGAGAGGGCAGGAAAAAACCCGCCGTAGCGGGTTTAATCGAGCTTTTGACTACTTCGAGCCGCACCCGGAGGGAAACTGCTTCGCTTGGGAAGAACTACCCGACTGTCACCTGATCGGTTTGCACGTTTGTTGCGCCTTCTTCAGCAGAGGCGATCGCCACCAACTTGTCGAGAATTTCCTGACTCGCAACTTGACCTTTGAGAACAACCGTGCTGCTGAGCTGAGCAACCCAAACAGTATCGATATCAGCAACTTCTGGATCGGCGTCAAAAGCTAAAGCAACCCGCTTCGCCAAGCCGCTTTCGTCAAAAATTCCCTCAGGGCCGACTTTAGCAGGATCGATGGAATTCGCTTGGGCTGCTTCCTGTACTACTTGTGCCATCGGTTGAGCCTGCTCTTGAGGCTTCTCGAGTCCGAACAGTCTTTTAAACCAACCCATAGTATTTGAGTCTCCTGAAAATACACTTTTTCCAAGATAGCTCTAGAATTCCCCAAGACTGGTAATTGTTGCAAAACTCAGCGAAATTTATCAAAATGTTTTGCCGGAAGACTTTCACAATCTAAAATTTTTAATGGTATCTAGATGTTGATGTTGCTATTTGATGTATAGGACGATCGCTACCCCACCGATAGCAGGCGCGCAGTCGAAGTAGTTCCCACTCTCACCTTGAAAAAACTGCACAGCGGGTCGGAATACCTTCCCGGTTTGTCTAACTACCGGGGACATCTCGTGCCGATCGTAGACCCGTCCCAAATGATATAGGAACTGCGGCCCGCGCTTACTTCGGGGTAGTCCTGTATAAGTAGCGATCCGATTTGATGTAATATCAATTCCGGTTGCACCGGAATTCTAGTTGACTGTTGACTGTTGACTGTTGAAGGAGGGGTGGAAAAACTGACGGGGTAGTTGAGTATTGACTGTTGATTCGATTTTACAATTCCGATGCTAGCGGAGTTGATATAACCCGCTGTTTATAAGGAGATGAAAAGCAAAAATCACTACTTATTTACCAATTCCCAATTACAGATATAGCAATCCTAAATCATTTGTGAATTTCTTACTCCCTCCCCGAACTCGCGGGGAGGGTTGGGGTGGGGTAAAAAATTTACGACTCCTGCAAGGATTGTTATAATTAAATCTAATTCTTAACTTTTTAGATAATATTGTTCTGCTTCCGACCAATTCAGTTTAAGCAACGAATCATCTCCCCATGTCAGCTTGAGACTCGGCTTAATTGCTTTCACGCCCAAAGCGCTAATAATCTGCGCTGCTACAACTTTCGCCAATCGCGGTGGTACAGAATTTCCGACTTGGCGAAAACCGTGCCATTTTGTGACGTGAAATCTAAACCAGTCAGGATAGGAATGCAGCCGCGCAGCTTCTCTGACTGTAATGCACCGAGGGGCGATCGGGTGAATCGGCCTCGGCGAAGTATAAGCCCCCCTCGCCCTGTCAGTTCCGGCCCTGAGAGTGTTGCAAACTCCCTCGGGATGCAGCTTGTAAAAACGGCTGATCGGCTCTTTTTCGCCGTGTTTGGCAGCATGAAACCTTTCCATACATTCCTGAGAATGTTTAGTTCGCAAACTACAAGAGAGGATTTGTCGATCGTACTCGCGATCGTAGGAATAATCATCATCCAAACCATCGATTCCGCGCATTATACTCGCATAAGTGCTGCACTTTCCGTACTCCGCGATTACCCAATCTCGATCCAGCAACTCGCTGTAGTTATCCACTTCCGGCAAATCTCCAATCGCATCCCAAACTGTCGGGACAGCAGGTAAATTAACTTTTTTATAGCGTTGAGGAACTTTTATTTTCGGCAGTATAGTAGTTGGCTGAGGGTATTTTGGCAGCTCAAAATCTTTTTTGCAGCCAATCAGAAATAATCGTTTGCGAGCTTGCGGCACTCCGTAGTTAACGGCGTTGAGAACTTGATAGTTTTCTTCTACTTTATAGCCGGCTTCCAGAAAAGAGCTAATTAAAATATTCAGAAGTTCTTTGTGTTCTCCTGAGGCAATTCCCGGCACATTTTCCATTACGAAAAACTTGGGTTTTAGCTCCAAAACTAAGCGCTGAAAGTGAAAAATTAGAGAATTTCGCGGGTCGTCCACATCGCGCTTGCCCATCATCGAGAATCCTTGACAGGGCGAACCGCTGATTACTACGTCAATCTCGCGGCGCCCGATCGCCGATTTTTTCCGAATTTCCGAGCCCCTAAGCTGTGCCACATCTTGGCACAAAATAGAACACATCGGGAAATTAAACTGGTGTGTGGCGCAGTGGACTGGGTCAATTTCGACTGAGGCAAGTACGTCAAACCCTGCTTGTTCAAAGCCCAGTGTCATGCCGCCCGCGCCTGCAAATAAATCAACAGCGATCGGTCGCTTTTTCCGATTGCTTGGCATAACATTTCAATAACAAAGTTGCTTTAATTTGCTCTATTTAATTTAACATTTTTCATTATTTCCGCAGCCGCGCGATCGCACACGCCCACATCTCCGAGACTTTCGCGCATTTCCCGATAACCTGCCAAAGTTTGCTGGCGCAGATCGGCATTTTGCAGCAATTCCAGTGCATGGTTCACTATATTTTCCGCAGTAGCGTCGTCTTGCAGCAACTCAGGGACGATCGGCTTCATTTGCACCAAATTGGGCGGAGACATAAAAGGAATCGAAAATTTCAGCACGTGGCGAGCAATAATCGCCGTAATCGGACTGACGCGGTAAGCGACAACTTGCGGAACGTCGAGCAAAGCTAGCTCCAGATTAACAGTACCAGATTTAGTGAGGGCCAGATCGGCAGCAGCCAAGATTTCCAGAGTTTGATTTTCTAACAAAGTAGCCCGCAAACCGTAATTCTCGATCGCCTGTGCGATTTTGCTGCGGAAAGCTTGATTAGCAAGCGGAATCCAAAAATGAACTTCCGGCAATTTAGCTTGAATAATTTGAGCGGCCTCAAATATGACAGGCATCAGGTACTTGAGTTCTTGGTGTCTGGAAGCGGGAATTAGGGCGATCGACACCTGTTCCGGCACAATTCCCAAAGTTTTGCGGGCAACTTCCCGGCAGGGCGCCGATTGCATTCTATCCACCAAAGGATGACCAACCCAACTCACTTGAGATCCTTTTTCTCGATAATAACGAGCTTCCTCTGGGAAAATTGCCAAAAGTTGGTCGCAAATATTGACAATCAGATCGGTATTGCGAGGAGAAATCGACCAAACCCATTCTTGAGGTGCGATGTACCAAACCACCGGCAAATCCGGCAAACAGCGGCGGATGTAGCTGCCAATACCGAGATTTGGAGTCAAATAATCAATCAATACAACCGCATCGGGGGGGAAGTTTTTTAGATATTGTTTAGCTTTTTGCTGAACTTTGATCGTTGGCCAAATATAGGGTACAGATTCTATAATACCCATAGAACCAATGCCCGAAGTATCGCCTAAAATAGTAGCACCAGCTTCCGCCATACGATGGCCGCCCAATCCTGTTATTTCTAACTCCAAACCAGCCGTGACAGCGTGACGTTTTAAGGCTGCAACTAACAAAGCTCCTTGCAAATCGCCAGAAACCTCACCAGTGCTGATAAAAATTTTCATCTGTCTTCCCCCTTGGAGACCCCCACGCTCACCTGTACTCAGGTCAGTGGTGGGAGGAAAAGGGGAGCCCGGTTTATGCTGCATACGAATAACCATCCTTTCTGTGAATAATTGAACAATATTTGTGGCTAACTCCCGACACCAATTCTGATGCGGAAATATTAAACGAACCACTTGTTCTAACGGCAACACGCCCAACGTATTTACCAACTTTCTTACCAGAAGTAACGATTGCTTTGACAATATCTCCAGTTTGAAAACCTTTAACAAACTTAAGTCGGGGAACATAGCGACATGGAAATCCAAACTTATCAGTACGACATATTTGACGTGTCCCATGTCCAGTAGCTTTAATTAACAACGGTTTGCTTGTTAAAATTTCCAACGATTCAACTTTCCCTACACAAGCTGCATCTAGCCAGTGAGTTTTAGCTAGATTTAATCGAGTGCGATTGAACTTTGTTAAGCCGCCACTGCCAGTAAGCTGTGTTGCATCTAGATTGCCTCTGGTATTAGAGAGGGAGAGGGGGTGAAGGGGAGAGGGGGAGAGGATTTGACGATTTTTGATCGGGACTCGAAATATACAATTTAAATGCACAACAGCTTAGAAACAGGCAAACCAGTCATACTAAGCCGATTGAATAATGCCCAACGAGTTGAATTGACTGCTGGATCGTCTTTCAAAGGACGCTTTGCTTGAGATAAAACCCGTTTCAAGACCTCTGGCTTTTTAGATAGGAATTGCTCAATATTTTGAGTTCCTTTCTTGATATTGCACTTTTCACAAGCAAGGCAAAGATTAGAAATCCGATTAGAACCACCCTTAGCTTTGGAATGAATATGTTCGACTTGTAATGGTGTATTTGTAACACCACAGTAAGCACACTTTCTGTCCCACTTGTTGAGCAAGTATTCCCGAACTTCGTAGCCACACAAAACGCCTTGTTGGTACTCAATTCCAGAAACTTCCGGGTTTTCTAATTGTTGTAAGTCAAACCGTACAAGTTCTTGAGCAATAGAAACAATGGGGGCAACTTTCATCAATTTATTTACCCATGTTAGAGTTGTTTCAACGCGGTGTTGCAAACTTGGGGCTAGCCAACCTTTAAGGCGAGTTCTATTTAGGAATCTAGCTGGACGATAGCGAGTATGGCGACTTCTCCGGACTCTACGTAATGAACGACGCGATTCAAGGCTGGCTTTAATAGCTTGACCTCGGTGAGTCAGTTCGGCACCAAAGATTACTTTTTCTCCTTGCAGTAATGCGAACCCAGTGGTTTGAGAACCCGGGTCTATTTTGAGAGTAATTGGTTTTTGGGTTGCTGTTACCTCTACCTTGAGAATTAGTGTGAATGGATACCTTTTAAAAACAGCGGCTTTGCCATTAGTTAGCAATTTACGAGCCATTCCTAGGTGGATTGGATTGAGCGGTCGTTTTTGGGTATCTAGTACAAAAACAAAGTTAGACATTTTAAGTCCTCCCTTTCGGGGTAATGTTAGCTTCGTCAATGTTTAAGGTCGGTAACTATCTTAAAAGCACTGGCTTAACCCTTACACCTGTTTAACTTTTAAGTTCTAGAGCAGAGAACTAGCAACGCATTCTCTGGTAGGTACTTTAACACTTGCCTTAAACGTAGTGATTTAACACGCTTGACTGGTCAACTCGGCAATTTCTGTGCCCCCACTATATCGGTACTCCGATTAGTGGTGGGTGGTTGACTCACTTCTTGCCTGGAATCAAACCGCGCCGCCCTGTGGTTATAGACTGCTGCATAAATCTCCGCAGGTGCTGCAAATGGGGGTTTTCCTGCAACAAATCCAACTGTTCCAAAGCTTGATTGAGAGTGTAGCCAGAACGGTATAGAATACGAAAAGTTTTCTTCAAAACTAGCAAATCTTCTGGGGTAAAACCGGCGCGTTCGAGACCTACTTTGTTGATTGCTCGCACTCTCGAAGGATTCCCCTCGACTAGCATATAAGGAGGTACGTCTCGATCGATCCTGCTCAAGCCGCCCACCATAGACAAGCGGCCGATGTGGACAAACTGATGAACGCCCAAAACACCGCTCAATCGGGCTTGAGACTCGATTTTAACGTGTCCGGCTAAGGCTACAGCATTGGCGATAATTACTCGATCGGCGATCGCGCAATTGTGTCCCACATGAACATAAGCCATCAATAGATTATGATTGCCAATTGTCGTGCTTTCCCCCGCTCCAGTAGCGCGGTTAATTGTCACATATTCCCGAATCAGATTGCTGTCGCCAATTTTCACCCTAGTCGCAGAACCCTCGTATTTCAAATCTTGAGGTTCCAAACCAATCGCCGCACCGGGGAAAATTTGATTGCGAGCGCCTATTTCTGTTAGCCCGTCGATAATTGCATGAGCGCCAATCTTAGTTTCCGGCCCGATTTTCACTCTTTCCCCAATTACAGCATAAGCTCCCACTTCTACAGTCGGGTGAAGTTCAGCACCGGGATGAATCACAGCAGTTGGGTGAATCAAAGTAAGCATTTGTCTGTTTTTTTGCTGGTAAGTGGGAAGGAAGTTCGGCAACGCGCAGTGTAAGGGATTGAACCGATTAAACGAATTTAACGGATGGATGTTGACGGAAGACGGAAGGAAGAAGTCAAGCGTGAAGAAGGATGTTTTTAAATTTTCAGATTGCTTCATTCCGAGGAAGGCTGCGCGGTTTTAATTTAAATTCAAAACTCACAACTCAAAACTACCTGCAAGCCCTCACCAATTCCCAAATTTAATCTACCATCGAAAACGTCAATTCTCCTTCACAAACTTTTTGTCCGTCTACTTCCGCCAGAGCCTGGATTTTTGCGAAGCGACGGCGTTTTACCCACAGCAATTCTACAGTCATCAGCAACTGATCGCCCGGTACAACCTGACGGCGGAACTTGACTTTATCAATTCCGGTAAACATCCACAATCCTTGCTCTATGTCTGGCAACTGAGCGAGAACAATACCGCCAACTTGAGCCATCGCTTCGACAATTAATACGCCAGGCATAATCGGCCTTCCGGGAAAATGCCCTTGAAAATGTGGTTCGTTGAAAGTCACATTTTTAATTCCTACAGCCTTTTCGGACTGCACGTAATCAACAATCTTGTCAACCAGTGCAAAAGGATAGCGATGAGGCAATAATTTCTGAATTTCTTCGAGAGTAAAAGTAGATTTAACCGCTGGAGAATCCTCACCGTTTTCGGTGGGAAGGGATTCAGAATTAGCAGTATTGACGGTGTTAACTTCAGTCAGCGTGGACATTACTTGAAGACTTTTGAGTGTGGTATGGCAGAAGGAAGAAGGAAGAAGGAAGAAGGAAGAAGGAAGAAGGAAGAAGGAAGAAGGAAGAAGGAAGAAGGAAGAAGGAAGATGCAATCTTAACAGATTACCTGTTTTTTCCTAACTTTTCTCTAGCTACGCTAGAGCTTCCGATTTCAGGACTTGGGCAAGTTGGACGTGCAGGTTGTGACTGGCTTTGTAAGCCAAGTAGTGAGCTTTTGGCCAAGTTCCTAGCAGGCTGAGGTCGCCTACTAAGTCTAAGATTTTATGGCGCACCGGTTCGTTTGCAAATCTCAAGGGCGGGTTGAGCCAGCCGGAGCGATCGCAAACTAGGGCGTTTTCTAGGGTACCACCTTTGATCAAACCTGCTTGTCGCAATTGGTCAACTTGGCGAGCAAGTCCAAAAGTGCGGGCAGGGGCGATCGCCGTCGCAAAACTTTCTGCCTCTGGCGACCAACTGTACCATTGATTGCCGATCGCCTGTTCCTCAAAATCAATTCCGTAACTAAACCGAGTTTCCGCTGACGGTAAAGCCGCGGCAAAAGCATCCCCGTGACGCACCCAAATAGGCTGTTCTAGGACGCAGGAGAGAGTGGGGTCTTGCTTCGATTCTTGAGGAACTAAGCCGGTATCGGCGATCGCCTCTACCCAAACCTGAGCCGAACCGTCCAGCAGCGGCACTTCCGGCCCATCAACCTCAATTCGAGCATTATCCGCTCCCATCCCCGCCAAAGCGGCTAATAGATGCTCTACAGTGCGAATTTGAGCATCGATACCTGCCAGTTCAGTGGAAAGTGCAGTCTGACAAACAGCCTCAATTTTTGCAGGAATTATCGGAGCACCGGGCAAGTCTATTCTGACAAAATAGCGGCCTTCCCCAACCGACGCCGGCAAAACTCGGACGCGAGTTTGTTCGCCGCTGTGCAAACCGATTCCCGACAGTTCAAATTCAGATTTTAAGGTACGTTGAGTCATTTGGAAGAAGGAAGAAGGAAGAAGGAAGAAGGAAGAAGGAAGAAGGAAGAAGGAAGAGGGAAGAAGGAAGAGGGAACATGGAAGAGGGAACATGGAAGAGGGAAGAGGGAAGATGGAAGTTAACCGTAGGCCGATCGGCCCGGCGCACCTTAGACATGATTCGTAGGGTGGGCCCAGGCGCAGCTTAGCAATTAGCAATTAGCAATTACCCATTACCCCTTACCCCTTACCCCTTACCCCTTACCCCTTACTCCTAACTAATGACTAATGACTGCTGACTAATGACTCTTCGTTAATTAGAATCGCTCACCAATCCCAAAGTGAATTTGATTGTCGCCGGTGTCGTTGATACCGTAATCGATGCGGATCGGTCCTAAAGGAGATTGAATCCGCACGCCGAGGCCGTAACCGTAACCGCTACCCGGCTTTCCGCGGATACCGGCAGGGTCGCCCGGGACATCATCGCCCGTGCCCAAGTCGGTGCCAGCATCCAAAAATAGCGCTCCGCCGAGAAACGAAATAATCGGGAAACGGTACTCAACGCTGGCTTCTAGGAAGCTGCGGCCGGCTCCCATGTCGCCTTCGTCGTATCCGCGCACCGAGTTGGCGCCGCCCAAGGCAAAGGCTTCGTAGGGAGGCAAATCTCCGAATACGGTGCCGCCTCTAAAACTGAATGCCAGGGTTTGAGGGCCGGGGGTAAAGTTAGTGTACCTGACTGGTAGGTAAAAGCTGTAGCTGGCCCGCAGGCGGTTTAACAGGATGTTGCCGGAACCGACAGGAATCGATTGTTCCATCCCAAACCTGAGCAGGGAACCGCTAGTGGGGCGGAGGGGGTCGTTGCGCCGATCGCGCACAACACCTGCTTGCAGTGTTGTCAAGTCGTCGGAGCCGGAATCGCTAAAACTTAACAGGTTGCCGAGTTCGTCCCGGGATTCGCGACGGCCTTTGCGATCGGTAATTGAGACTCGCTGGTACTGCAAGCCGAGTGAAGCAGTCCACTCAGAATCGGCAAAAGGATTCGGCGACAGGGGACGGGTGAAATTGATGCCGGCACCGGTGCGGACGATGCGGGGTCGATCCTCGTTGGGCAATCTGACTTCCCGTTCGCCGCCGTCAAAAATCACGCTGATCGATCGTCTTCTAAAAACATTAGCGGTGAAAGAAGTGCGGTAAGGATCGCCCGCAATCCAGGGGTCAGTAAAACTCAGGTCAAACAGCGTTTGGCGTTCGCCGATTTGTACTTCAGCCCCCAATTTCTGGTTCCTACCGCCCAAGTTTTGCTGCTGGTAACTCACAGTACCGAACAAACCCGTCGCGGAACTCAAACCCGCACCAGCCGCCAGAGAACCAGTATTTTTCTCGATGACGTTGACAATTACCCTTGCCTTGCGGGGGTCAGTCGTTCCCGGTTCCAAGGCAAGCCGCACGTCTTCAAAAATTCCCAAACCAAACACCCGTCTCAAATCTCTTTCCGCCTTGGTGCGGTTAAAGATGTCTCCGGGCTTGAGTTCTACTTCGCGGGTGACGACAAAGCGGCGGGTGTTGCCTCCGATCGGCTGACCCGTGGCATCTGTTGCCTCTCCCTCCTTGTTCAGGAAGCGGACATCAACGGATTCGATCTGGCCTTCTGCCACTACCAGGGTGACTGTACCGTCGTCTCCTACTTGCGGGGCATCAGTGATTTGGCCCAAAACATAGCCGTTCTCTTGATACCAGGCATTAATTTTTTTCACTCCCTCCTCAAAGCGGCGGAGGTTGAGAATTTGGCCGTACTGATCGCGGAAGCTTTCGTCAATTACGCTTTGGGGCAGCACTTGCTGGCCGGTGATTGTCACTCCCTGCAGCACCGGATTTGGCTGCACAATAAAAGTCACCCGGACGCCCAACGGGGTGTCTTCCGGTACTGCCCGCACGTTTCTGAAAAAGCCCGTGGCAAAAATGGCGTTGATGTCTTGTTGCAGTTGGCTGCGGTTGGTCGTGCGTCCCGGTTGGGTGGTGATGACTCCGTAAATCTCGCGTTCCAAGTCTGCCGTCGCCCCGGTGACGGTAACTTCTGCAACTAGCACTTGGGGTTCGGCAGGCCCGGCGGGTGCGGGGGTTGCTCCCGGCTGCGGTACTCGACCAGGGGGCAATGGGGGAACGGTGTTAGCCGGCGGTTCCGTCGGGGCCGGTCTGGGGGTAACTTGGGCGTTTTGAGCGATCGCCCCGGATTCATCTGGTTTCCCTAGCTCTGCTGCGGTCCAGGCGGGCGTTACAGCCGAGGGCTCGGGGGGGAGCGGGCTGCCCAGTTGCGCCTCTGGCAGGGCGTTTTGGCTGCTAGAGGCAGGGGAGGGGTTGGATGCTAGCTCGGGTTTGAGTTGAAGCTCCGAAGGCGAAACCGGGGAGGGCGGCTCTGTGACTAGGTTTGGGGGTTCGCGGTCGTTTCCTCCTCTGGCAGGGGCCTCCGCTATTTTTAGGGCTTCCCCTTTGCTGGTTTTACCGGCTTTGCGGTTTTGAGGAGGATTTTGGGTTAATTCTGGAATGGGGCGATCGGGTAATTCGATCGACGGGGCGGGGGTAACGGCGGCCAAAGTTTCCTCTGCTGATTCAGAGTAGGATGTTTGGCCGGAAGCAGAATTTGATAACCCGAATGTTGCTGAGGCAGTAAAAACTGCCACCAATACAGCAGATAAGCGCATTTTTCTTCACTTTTTTAGGCAATCCACACAGCACATTAGCCATCAGTCATCAGTCCTTAGTCATTAGTCATTAAGTCGGGTGAATTAGCTATCTCCCACTAACTGATGACTGTTGACTGCTGATTGCTGACTAGGAATAATGGCAACAAACTGTGCAATTATGACACTCCTGGGCCCCAAGGCGTGAGGATTCTTAGTTCAGCGATCGGACTTAAATTAAGAGCGTTGCCGCACTTAACTAGCGAGATCCCATCTCCCTAAGCGTTTACGCTACCCTTGTAGCAAGGTTCCGGTATGCCCTACCGTACCTATCCCGCGATGCGAGGATCTTAATTGCGGCGTTAGGATCTCTGTCCATCTCACAACCGCACTTACATATATGCGATCGGGTGGACAGGCTCTTTTTAACGATCGTCCCACCTAACATGCAGCAAGGGGGCGGACGCTATAACCGAGGCGGATATATCGAGCACAGCCAGTACCGCCAATAGTAAGCGCGTCTGGGGAATTGCCCCCAAAGAATAAATTGCCCGATAGGGCATCCTTGTTTTCAGAATGTATATTCATAGCCATCAGCCTGGTGAATGGTTTTCAAATACTTTGGATGCACGTCAAAACTTTTACTTTCTGCAGTTAGCTTGAAACTTGGTTTGAAACGAATGGCAATTCGACCTGTGTAAGTTCCGACGTACTTTCCGGTTAAGACATTGGCTTTTACAAAAGACTTAGCGGGAGCGTGAAAGCCCAACAGAAGCAGGCACGTAGTGCCGTCCTTCGTGCTTCAGACAGGGGATGAAACGCGACACGGCAGGTTTTAACCTGCTGTTTCCCTTTCTTTTTCGAGTGCCAGACTATCAATCCACTCTTCAATCAAAGCAGTGATATTTTTATCTTTTTGAGCTGCATATAAATAAAGCTTATTTCTCCTACGCTCGGAGCAGCGTATTGTTAATATTTTTCCTTTCATTTTGCACATATATTGTTAGTATCAAATGTTAGGATATATCAAGGAGGTGAACTTAATGTATGGATGCCAACAAAATCTAATTAATCCAAATACGGAGTTAAAAGCAGTCCTTGAGTTTATTTGCTCGGAGTCGCACAAGTTAACAAATTGTGGTATCTATTATGCTCGCCAGTTGTATTTCAAGACAGGCAAGTTGATTGGTAAGTACGACTTAGAGAAGGAATACAAAAACAATAAACACTACCAAGTTCTACATTCTCGCTTCAGCACAACAGATATTAAGGTCTGTGGCTGAGTCGTTTAAATCTTTTAAGGAGCTAGGCAAAAAGTACAGTAAGGGAGAATTGCATTTCAAGCCCAAGCTACCCAAATACCGTAAAGGTAATGGTTATGCCCTAGTAACTTATCCCAAGCAGGCATTAAAGCTTGTGGGCAGTAACATTAAAATCCCTTTAGGTAATACAGTGAAGCGTTGGTTTAAGCTTGATAGCTTCACAATTCCAATGCCTTCTAATTTGAAGTTTGCCGAAATAAAGGAATTGCGGATACTTCCAAGAAATCAGTGTTTTTATGCTGAGTTTGTCTCCGAAAAAGATTCAGCAACCAGATACTATGTTAACCCAAGCAACGCACTAGCAATAGACCCTGGCATTAATAATTGGTTGAGTTGTGTTTCCAATGTTGGAACAAGTTTCATTGTCGATGGACGCTCTCGTTAAAAGCCTTAATCAGTGGTACAACAAGCGTGTTGCCACACTCAAGGAAGGTAAACCGCAAGGCTACTGGGATGAACAGCTTGCCCACATAACGGAAAAACGCAATCGACAGATGCGGGATGCTGTGAACAAAGCAACCAGATTAGTTGTAGACCACTGCATTAAACATCAGATTGGTACAGTTATTTTTGGCTGGAATCAAGGACAAAGACAAAAAGCAACACTTGGGAAAACGACTCAATCTTTTGTTCTAATCCCCACTGCGAAACTCAAGCAAAGAGTTAAGCAATTGTGCGAGTATCATGGCATTGAGTTGGTTGAAGCAGAGGAATCCTATACCAGCAAAGCTAGTTTCCTAGACGGTGATTTTTTGCCTACTTTCGGCGCAAAACGTGAAGGGTGGACACCAAGCGGGAAACGAGTCAAGCGCGGTATGTATCGCACTGGTACAGGAAAATTCATCAACGCTGATTTGAATTGCGCCGCAAACATTCTCAAAAAAGTAGAGACACAATTAGGCTTGTGCCTAGTCAAGGTCTGTAGGCAAGTTTTGACCCTTGCTACCAGATTTCGCATCTGGGAAACCAAAACTAAAAAGCGGAAGGAAGTGGCTTTAGCCCGAACTGTAGCAACAGTTTAGAATCCCTGTGGCTTTAGCCCAGGGAGAGGTCAATAAATCTCCAGTTTGAAATCCCATGAAAAACTTTTGGCTGGGGCATGACGAATCGGAAACCCATAACGGTCAGTGCCGCAACGTTGTCTTTTTCCGTGCCCTTTTGCTTTGATAATCAAGGGGTTAATTCCATTAAGGAGAAGTCGTTCGGGTGTTGACTTACCAACACAAGCCGCGTCAGCCCAATGAGTCTTCTCAATGCCCCTGGTTTTCCGATTGAACTTTGTTCGACCTCCTGTTCCTACTTCTACGGGCAATCCAGTTGCCATTCGCTTTCTATACAATTCCCAACGAGTAGCATTGACAGCAGCAGCGTCTTTAAGAAGAGCTTTAGCTTGAGCCAACACACGCTTAAGAACTTCCAGCTTTTTCTTCAGAAACTCCTCAATCGGCTTGTTTCCTTTAGCTTGATTGCAGGAATGGCAGCTAAGGCAAAGGTTGCTGACTCTGTTGGAACCTCCCATACTCCGAGCAAGGATATGCTCTATCTCGAATGGGACATTCTCGACACAGCATTAGGCGCATTTTCTGTTCCATTTTTGGAGTAAATACTCTTTAACCTCGAAGCCGAATAGCTCACCTCTTTGATACTCGACTCCGCTAATTTCGAGAGTCTGTATCTGTTGCAGGTCAAAGCGCACTAATTCTTGAGAAATTGCGGCAATTGGACAAAGTTTCCTAATTCGCCTAATCCTGGTTTCAATGTTGGCGATTCGGCTCTCAAGAGATTGAGGCAACCATCCGGCTCTACGGGTTCTGTTCAAGAAACGAGTCTTACGGTAACGGGTCTTGCGGTTACGGCAACCTCTTCTTAATGCCCTGCGAGACTCTAGGGAGTTTTTAATTTGCTGTCCGGGCGTGCGAGATTTCTAAGGCGTTTGTGACACGTCCAGTCTCTTCTTGAACAACAGCAATCCCAGTGGTTTTACCAGGGCTATTTCATTCTTGAGAGAAGGGTGATAAGCAGAAGCTATATTCCTTCAAATTGTTTTGAGTAATGACCCAACTTGCAATTGTTGAAGCCTTCAATGTTCCGAGATTGCAAGACAGGAGGTTATAATCTAGAAGGGAGTGGTTTAAGGGAAGACAGACTGATTAAGATGATTCTGTTAATGGCGATTGTCTACACTTCGGCCATATTTCAAGGCACTGAAATTCAGAAAAAGCAGGTACAAAAATATGTATCTCGCCGCTCCCAAGCGAGAAAAAAATACCGAAGACGGAGTACATTTGGCGTTGGTAAGGATGGAGAGCAGTGGGTTGATTATCTCGATCGGCATTCATTAGAAATTCAAGATTTAATGAAGTTAACTCGAAATAAACGTCGCTTTTATCAACAGGGTATACGGGCTGCAACCCTTATTCGGTCTATCTCCTAAACCTCTTTGTCACCCCCCCAGCTTCGATGTCGCTCCATTTAACAGCATTCGTTCTCAATTTAAATCGTTGAGAGGGAATGGGTAATGGGTAATGGGCATTGGGAATAAGAGATTCTTTCCACACCCCATGACGGCAGATGCGTGACTGTCGGCATCCCCGACGGCAGGTGCTTCAACCGAGGGAACCTCCCTTCTCCTTCGGAGACGCTTCGCGAACGGGTTCGCCACTTCGACGGGACGGAAACCGACACCGCCGAGTGGACTCACCGCAACGCACTGCCTCCCCCATGCCCCATTCCCAATTCCCAATTCCCAATTACTAAGGTTGCTGCTTGCGATCTATCGAGATAGGTTGGAACGGCTTGAATGTGTTGATGTCCACGCAAGCGGTACCATCCAGCTTAGTTCTGAGTTCAGCGCTGAAAGTGACTAGCTGCTCGACAAGAACCTCACGATCGCTTAAGCAACCTTTGATTACCATGAGTTCTCCCAGAGTCCACTCATAGAGATGTCTGTCTGCGTTGTTGATGATTGCAGTCAGTTCGTTCTTGGTTCTCAAGATTTGGTTGACAAGCTCGTCCACCTTGATGTCGATCAAATTCGCGACCCGGATGTTGAACGTGTCTCTGTCGCCTATTATGTCGATCAGTTCATCGACGTGCTGTGTAACCAGACTTATGAATGTCTGATTCCACTCGTTGCGGACATTCTCAATCTTGATGTCAATATCTCTGTAGACGTTATTAATCTTGTTGTTAATTTCCGTACTATTGGCAACCAAGTTGACAATCTCGTGGTTAACTTCACTGTTGTTGATTACATTTTGCTGTAAGCGTCGGTCGATGTACTGATTTAATCCCTCATTGTTATTGACAATGTTCTGGGTAATCACAGAGATGTAATTTCGTACCTTTTGCTCATAGGTGCTGTCGATTTGCTGGCTGACGTAGTTATTAAGCTCAGTATTGTTATTGACAATCTTCTGAGTAATGACTCTGTTGAATGTGTCTGTGCCGCCGATGATGTTGCTCAGTTCATCGACATGCTGTCTAACCAGATTGATGAATGTCCGATTCCATTCGTTGCGGAGATTCTCAATCTTGTTGTTAATTTCCGTACTATTGGCAACCAAGTTGACAATCGAGTTGTTAACTTTACTGTTGTTGATTACATTTTGCTGTAAGCGTTGGTCGAAGTAATGATTTAATCCCTCATTGTTATTGACAATGTTCTGAGTAATCAGATGCAAGTTATGTTGTACCTTTTGCTCATAAGTGTTGTCAATTTGCTGGCTGACATAATGTTCAAGCTCAGTATTATTGTTGACAAGCTTCTGAGTAATGACTCTGTTGAATGTGTCTGTGCCGCCGATGATGTTGCTCAGTTCATCGACATGCTGTGCAGCCAGATTGATAAATGTCCGATTCCATTCGTTGCGGAGATTCTCAATCTTGTTGTTAATTTCCGTACTGTTGGAAACCAAGTTGACAATCGAGTTGTTAACTTCACTGTTGTTGGTTACAGTCTGCTGTAAGCGCTGGTCGATGTACCGATTTAATTCCTCATTGTTATTGACAATGTTCTGAGTAATCAGATGCAAGTTATTTTGTACCTTTTGCTCATAAGTGTTGTCAATTTGCTGGCTGATGTAGTGGTTAAGTTCAGCATTATTATTGACAAGCTTCTGAGTAATTACTCTGTTGAATGACTCTCGGCTACCTATTGTGTTGATTACTTCATCTCCGTGCTGTGTAACCAGACTCATAAAAGTCCGATTCCAATCGTTGTGGAGGTTCTCAATCTTGTTGTTAATTTCAGTATTTTTGGCAACCAAGTTCTCAATCTTGTTATTAATTTCAGTTCTTCTGTCTCGACGTTCCTTAAGTAACCACCAAAGTAATCCTAGTAAAGGAATTCCTGCTAGCAAGAGAAGCCACCACCAGGGAAATCCTTGCTCGGTTGGCTCACCAGTAGATGTAGGTACAAGCGCAGTTTGACCATTAGGTGCAGGACTGGGAGAAGAACCAGTGGCTACTCCTGACGTTCCTGAAGTTGAAGCACTCGTTATAGCTTGACGCACTGCTTCAGCTTCCTGCTGTTTGGCATCTGCTAAAATTTCCTGTCCCGGTGCTGAAGTTGTAAAGCCCACAAAGGCAAGCGTTCCTGGAGTGGCAGTTTCCTGTCGATAGACATAGCCCCGAGGTTGGGAGTAGGGATAACGGGGGTTCGAGGGCAGGGTTTTGTAAATGGGAAGGACCCGGACATTCGGCAAGTTGAGTACTTGATCTGCGATCGCATAACTGATTCCATTCTTGCCGAGTTCCTGCACAATGCTTGCAGTGTCGTCTTGGGACAGCGTGGTTGTGTTAGCTCCATTCTTAAACGGCGCTTTTTTGAAGACATCGTAGGTGCCGAGCGCTCGCCGCGTCTCCCCCCACTCTGGATGGTCAATAAATCGAATCTTACCAGGAGCGCCTCCTAACTGTGACCAGTTTGCGATCTCCCCTCGAAATATCTTCGCGAACTCAACGAAGGTGAGGTTTTTCTTAATCTTAAATGGATTGTCAGAACCTACAATAATCGCGATCTTCTCCCGACTAACAGGAATGGCAACGAGTCCCTGAGCCTTCTCCTTATCCGTGAGTGGGCGTCCAACCGCTGCCATATCGATGTCACCTCGCAGCAGTGCTGCTAATGCTGCATCCGTTCCACCTGATGCCAGTTCAACTTTAGTGCCCGGAAACTTTTCTTCAAACCCTTTTCCCAATGCTTCGTTAATGACCCTCATGCTGCTGGAGCCATCCACTGTCACTTTTGTCCCACTTGGTAGTGATTTAGGAAGTGGGAAAGAGGGACTTGGACTGTTAGATTGGGCTTTGGTGCCCGGAAACTTCTCTTGAGACCGTTTTCTCAATGGTTCCTTAATGACCCTCATGCTGCCGGAGCCATCCGCTTTCAATATTGTCCCACTTGGTAGTGATTTAGAAAGTGGGAAAGAGGGGCTTGGACTGTTAGATTGGGCAACGACAGGAGAAAGCATCAATGGGAAAGATGCCACTAGCGAGTGAGTAGCTGTCAGACCTAGCACTACCACCACAATCTTCACGAACGTTTTCTTAGAGCCTTTTTTAGAGCGAAACATCTTAATTGACCTCACTCTTGAGATTAGTATGACGTTGCATTAGTTTCATTTTTAAGTTTTCCTTTTTTAGTAAAGGACGGGCAAAATGCCCGTCCCACAATCAAATCATGTAATTCTCATTATTAACCTCCTGGCTACTATTGCGGTTGCACGGGTGACAGTTTGATGCAGTTCTTCAAAGTGGCAATTACATTGCCTTGCTCAGACAAAGCGCAGTTATGAACCGATTACTGCTTCGGCTCAATCATAGGTTTGAACGGCTGGAAAGAGTTAATGTCCACGCAGGCTGTTCCATCCAGCTTGGTTCTGAGTTGAGCGTTGAAAGTGACTAACGTCTCCACAAGAACCTCACGGTCGGTTAAGCAGCCTTTGATTGCTATGAGTTCTCCCAGAGTCCACTCATAGAGATGTCTGTCTGCGTTGTTGATGATTGCAATCAGTTCGCTCTTGGTTCTCAAGATTTGGTTGACAAGCTCGTCCACCTTGATGTTGATCAAATTCGCGACCCGGATGTTGAACGTGTCTCTGTCGCCTATTATGTTGATCAGTTCATCGACGTGCTGTGTAACCAGACTTATGAATGTCTGATTCCACTCGTTGCGGACATTCTCAATCTTGATGTCAATATCTCTGTAGACGTTGTTAATCTTGTTGTTAATTTCCGTACTGTTGGCAACCAAGTTGACAATCTCGGTGTTAACTTCACTGTTGTTGATTACATTTTGCTGCAAGCGTCGGTCGATGTACTGATTTAATCCCTCATTGTTATTGACAATGTTCTGGGTAATCACAGAGATGTAATTTCGTACCTTTTGCTCATAGGTGCTGTCGATTTGCTGGCTGACGTAGTTATTAAGCTCAGTATTGTTATTGACAATCTTCTGAGTAATGACTCTGTTGAATGTGTCTGTGCCACCGATGATGTTGCTCAGTTCATCGACATGCTGTGTAGCCAGATTGAGGAATGTCCGATTCCATTCGTTGCGGAGATTCTCAATCTTGTTGTTAATTTCCGTACTGTTGGCAACGACGTTGACCAGCTCGTTGTTAACTTCACTGTTGGTTACAGTCTGCTGTAAGCGTCGGTCGATGTACTGATTTAATTCCTCATTGTTATTGACAATGTTCTGAGTAATCAGATGCAAGTTATTTTGCACCTTTTGCTCATAAGTGTTGTCAATTTGCTGGCTGACGTACTGTTCAAGCTCAGTATTATTGTTGACAAGCTTCTGAGTAATGACTCTGTTGAATGTGTCTGTGCCGCCGATGATGTTGCTCAGTTCATCCACATGCTGTGTAGCCAGATTGAGGAATGTCCGATTCCATTCGTTGCGGAGATTCTCAATCTTGTTGTTAATTTCCGTACTGTTGGCAACGACGTTGACAAACTCGTTGTTAACTTCACTGTTTGTTACAGTCTGCTGTAAGCGCTGGTCGATGTACCGATTTAATTCCTCATTGTTATTGACAATGTTCTGAGTAATCAGATGCAAGTTATTTTGTACCTTTTGCTCATAAGTGTTGTCAATTTGCTGGCTGACGTACTGTTCGAGCTCAGTATTATTGTTGACAAGCTTCTGAGTAATGACTCTGTTGAATGTGTCTGTGCCGCCGATGATGTTGCTCAGTTCATCGACATGCTGTGTAGCCAGATTGAGGAATGTCCCATTCCATTCGTTGCGGAGATTCTCAATCTTGTTGTTAATTTCCGTACTGTTGGAAACCAAGTTGACAATCGAGTTGTTAACTTCACTGTTGTCGGTTACAGTCTGCTGTAAGCGCTGGTCGATGTACCGATTTAATTCCTCATTGTTATTGACAATGTTCTGAGTAATCAGATGCAAGTTATTTTGCACCTTTTGCTCATAAGTGTTGTCAATTTGCTGGCTGACGTACTGTTCAAGCTCAGTATTATTGTTGACAAGCTTCTGAGTAATGACTCTGTTGAATGTGTCTGTGCCGCCGATGATGTTGCTCAGTTCATCCACATGCTGTGTAGCCAGATTGAGGAATGTCCGATTCCATTCGTTGCGGAGATTCTCAATCTTGTTGTTAATTTCCGTACTGTTGGCAACGACGTTGACAAACTCGTTGTTAACTTCACTGTTTGTTACAGTCTGCTGTAAGCGTCGGTCGATGTACCGATTTAATTCCTCATTGTTATTGACAATGTTCTGAGTAATCAGATGCAAGTTATTTTGCACCTTTTGCTCATAAGTGTTGTCAATTTGCTGGCTGACGTACTGTTCAAGCTCAGTATTATTGTTGACAAGCTTCTGAGTAATGACTCTGTTGAATGTGTCTGTGCCGCCGATGATGTTGCTTAGTTCATCGACATGCTGTGTAGCCAGATTGATGAATGTCCCATTCCATTCGTTGCGGAGATTCTCAATCTTGTTGTTAATTGCCGTACTGTTGGCAACCAAGTTGACAATCGAGTTGTTAACTTCACTGTTGTTGGTTACAGTCTCCTGCAAGCGCTGGTCGATGTACCGATTTAATTCCTCATTGTTATTGACAATGTTCTGAGTAATCAGATGCAAGTTATTTTGTACCTTTTGCTCATAAGTGTTGTCAATTTGCTGGTTGACGTACTGATTAAGATCAGTATTATCATTGACAAGATTCTGAGTAATTAGGTTGATGTTATTGCGTATCTTTTGCTCAAAGGAGGAGTCGATTTGCCCATCGACATGCCGATCGATGTACTGGTTGAGTTCCTGCTTATTGACAAGGTTGTTGATAATTAATCCGAGGTTGCTACGTATCTTTTGCTCGAAGGCTGAGTCGATTTGCTGATTGACTTGCTGGTCGATGTACTGGTTGAGTTCCTGCTTGCGTAGAAGGTTGTTGATAATTAATCCGATGTTGTTACGTATCTTTTGCTCAAAGGTTTGGTCAACGTACTGGTTGATCTGTTGGTTAATTTTGTTCGATATCTCAACGTTGATCCTATTTTCCACTAGCTTGTCTAAGTAGCTAGACCAGCCTTGCAATTGCTGGTTCAGACTAAACTCCATCTGCTGTGTATAGGCATCCATCGTGAACCTGACCTTCGCTACTTCTATAGCCAGGTTCTTGAATTGCTTCTCGTAGTTCTTGAGGAGCCATTGTTCGAGCTGCTCCCAATACTGACCTTCCAGTTTCACATCGTTTTCATCTATCACTTTCATAGATGCATTAATCTGCTGTAACTGCTCCTCCCACTTCTTCTTTAACTCGTCTTCGTTAAAGCGGAAGGTGAACTGTGTCGAGCTGCTGGCACCGACTGGTTCACGACTGGTAGATCCACCTGTGCCTTGAACATTTGTAACAGTCTCTGAGCTGCT
>NZ_JAUBTO010000035.1:0-60578 GCF_036702495.1 Microcoleus sp. C2D2
AATGACTAATGACTAATGACTAATGACTAATGACTAATGACTAATGACTAATGACTGATGACTGATGACTAATGACTAATGACTAATGACTAATTCCCCATGCCATATAAATTAGGGTTCCAGACTTATCATCTGGAACCCTAGATTTATTAAGCTTTTTTAGCAGTGGGCGGGGAGAGAATCGAACTCTCATACCTTTCGGTGTCAGATTTTGAGTCTGATGCGTCTACCAATTTCGCCACCCGCCCTTTTGGGTTTCACCATCATAACACACCGATCGATTTCCTGCAAGCAAAGATTCATAATCTTTTGAACTTGCCCAGCGATCGATCTCTCTGGCGCGCAATACTGGTACAGGATGGGACAACTGAGCCGTCTGAGCTTGTTTGAGCAGTTCTCCGAGTTGAGTGCTGCTGAGGTCGTCGTAGGCCCGGGCCTGCGCCAAAAACGCATCTACATTCAGTTTGGGAGCTAAAGTCGGCGAACCTCCGGCCAGTTTCATCAGCACCGATGCTACCACTTTTGGGTCTTGGGTGGCGAGCAAGGCGGCGCGATCGCACGTAAATTCGGCACACCGCAACCATTCCAACATTTGCGCCTGCAAACCCTGCACCAGCACGGTTCCCACAGGCGAAATTTGACCGGCGGCCAACACAATTAAATTAGCCAGAGTCAGGTAAACTCCGTGCTCGCACTTCAAATGCCCCAACTCGTGAGCGATTACTGCCTTAACTTCCTCGTCTGTGAGCAAATCAATCAGAGAAGTGTGCATCACCACAAAAGGCTGTTTTCCCCGCATCGCAAAGGTGTAAGCATTCGGCATCGGATGCTGGCGGACATAAAGCTGCGGCACCTCCAAATCCAGAGTTGTGCAGGCTGACAACAGCAATTGATGCAGGTGGGGCAATTGATTTTCGCCGACTTGGACGCTGGAGGCTAGATTTTCGAGCATGAAAAACTGTTCGCCAAGTTGTCCCAGCAACTGCCGCACGATCAAATCCAGGCCGGGCAGTTGTTTGAGAGTGCTGGTGGCTTCCAAGTCTAGCGGGTGGCGAAATTGGTCTGCTTTCAAACCGATGAGCGGTATGTTCGACATTTTAATCCTGAGTCATTAGTCAATAGTCACTGGTCGTTAGTCATTGGTCATTGGGAAGTGGGAATTATGAATTGGCAATTGGCAATTGAAAAAGGTGGAATTATTTTTGTTTCTTCTTCCTTCTTCCTTTTTCCTTTTTCCTTTTTCCTTCTTCCTAATGACTAATGACTGCTGACTAATGACTAATTAACAGTTTAAACCCGATCGCACGGGATTGACAGGAGCCTCAGCAGTCGCCGGGTCTGTGCCCTCTTTGACGCGCCGCAACTTAGCTCCCAATTTTTGCAGTTTCACCTCTAACTGCTCGTAGCCGCGGTCTAAGTGCTGCAAGCTGCTGATGGTGGTGACACCATCGGCTGCCAGTCCCGCTAGCACTAACGCCGCCGAAGCCCGCAAATCAGTTGCCACTACTGGCGCACCCGACAGCATGGATACTCCGCGCACAATCGCTACATTACCTTTAAGGCGAATGTCGGCGCCCATGCGGTTGAGCTCTGCTACGTGGCGCAAGCGATTCTCAAACACGGTTTCTTTGATCAAGCTGTCTCCTTGGCTCAGGGTCAGCAAAGCCATAAACTGAGCTTGCATATCTGTGGGGAAACCTGGGTAAGGCAGAGTTTCGATGTCTGTGGCCGAGTGAGTTTGGCCGGGAACTATCCGCAAAATTTCGGGGGATTCTGCAATAATTTTCGCCCCAATTGTCTTCAATTTGGCAATGACTGCGGTGAGGTGGTCGGGAATTACCGGCGACAAAGTGATTTCGGAGTGAGTGATGGCTCCTGCTACTAAAAATGTTCCGGCTTCAATGCGATCGGGAATAATGGAATAGTCTACTGCGTGCAGCTTGGGAACTCCCGAAATGACGATCGTATTCGTGCCGGCGCCTCGAATTTTTGCTCCCATAGCGCGGCAGAAATTCGCCAAATCTGCGACTTCCGGCTCTTGAGCCGCATTTTCAATCACGGTTTCTCCTTCAGCCAGAGTCGCCGCCATCATCAAAGTTTCAGTTGCGCCAACGCTGGGGTAGTCCAAATAAATTTTGGCTCCTTTCAGGCGGCGGTTCGGCCCTTTGACGTAAGCGTGAACCGTGCCGTGGTCGATGTGGACTTCGGCGCCGAGGGCTTGCAGACCGCGAACGTGCAGTTCAACGGGTCGGGCGCCGATGGCGCACCCACCGGGCAAGGGTACTTTGGCAAATCCCAAACGCGCTAGCAGTGGCCCGATGATGAAGAAGCTCGCCCGCAGTTGGCTGACTAATTCGTAGGGGGCTTGAGCGTCTATGAGGTTGCTGGCGTTGATGTCTAAAACGTCTCCGTTCTGCTGTAAGTTGACTCCTACAGCCGAGAGAATTTGCCCCATGCGGGCGACATCGACTAGACCGGGAACGTTGCGGAGACGGCAATCCTCTGGGCATAGCAGGGTTCCTGCCATGACTACTAAAGCCGAGTTTTTGGCGCCGCTGATTTTGACGTGTCCTTTAAGGGGCTCCCGACCCCAAATTTGTAATACTTGTTCGTCGCTTTCAGGTGAAGCTGGCAGGTTAGACGAGTTCTGAGCTGGTGTAATGGGTTTGGCCTCCATAATGCGCTTCGTTACTTTATACATTATTAATTTTGGTTCGATTTTACCGGAAAGTTTTTATATGTCTAGGGGGCACATGAGTAATTCCAGGCATTATATTTCCTGCCATTGAGTCTGGGTGAGGCTTTCAGGTACGATCGCACAAATAATGCCGATCGAGTCTCATGAAGTTATCTGTATCAAAATTTACGTTCCTTTGTGGCGGTCGCTCGCATCACAGATGTTGTACATTTGTCAACGAACTTTTTAAGTAAAAGCCGGCTGGGTTGTTGACAAAGGTGTTACACTAGATAACAAAATCCCGGGATTTTACCGTACATTACCGGACTTAAACCAAAAAAACTTTTCTCCCCCAAGAAAATATGATGGTTGTTGAAAGACATTACATAGACAGACAGCATCAGTTTTTTCAACAGTTCGATCGCTTATCCTTCCTGTCAAAAAACCTCTACAATCATTCTAACTATTGGATGAGGCAACACTTCTTTAAGTCTGGGTCGAGCGCGGACTCGGATTCAAGTCTCAAACAGTTATATGCTATCGTCAAACCCACCTCCGACTATAAATCCTTACCCGCCAAAGTTAGCAATCAAGTTCTCAAACAAGTTATTCACGATTGGTCAGCTTGGCAAAAGTCAATAAAAGCCGATCGCCGGGAGATCCCGAACTTTTCATCCCGCCCCAAAATTCCAAAATATAAACATAAAACTTGCGGAAGGAACTTATTAATTTACGATAACCAATCCATAGGACAAAGAGGGAGACAGAAAAATAACGGGCGACTTCATTTATCGGGAACCGACATAATAATTGCCACCAAAGCACAAGATGTCATAGAGGTAAGGATAGTTCCAAAAACCGCAACCTACATAGTTGAGGTAGTTTATGAAAAGCCCGTTACCCTGGCGGATTTCCACCCCAAATTCATAGCAGGTATAGATTTAGGGATTGATAACCTCGTGGCAATGGCATCAAATAAGCCCACATTTAGGCCAACTATTTATGACGGAAAGCATCTCAAATCAATCAATCAAGGTTTCAACAAGCGCGCCAGCTTTCTACAGTCGCAACTAGAAACAGGAAAATATACCACCCGCCAAATCCAGCAAATCACCTTAAAGCGAAACAAGCGAGTAGAAAACTACCTTCATCAAACCAGCAGTTTAATTGTCAAGCGCTTGGTGGAGGAGCAAATAGGGCAGTTAGTAATTGGCAAAAATGAGAAATGGAAACAAAATGTAGAGTTAGGAAAAAAAACTAACCAGACATTTTGTTCAATTCCTCATGCCAAGCTAATAGACACGATCGCCTACAAAGCTCAGTTAGTGGGTATCGAGGTAACAGTTACAGAAGAATCTTATACAAGTAAGTGCAGTTTTTTAGATTTAGAGCCTGTCGGTAAGCAAGAGTCTTACCAGGGTAAGAGAGTGTTTCGCGGGTTGTTTCGGTCAGTGAGTGGGACTCCGATTAATGCTGATGTGAATGCAGCATTAAATATGATTAGAAAAGTAAGCGGAAACTCACCCTTTGAGGGGTGCAGCAACCGTTTAGAGGTGTTTGCAGTTTCACCTGTGCGGGTCAATCCTGTACGAAAAAAAACACAAAAAGTCCGGTAATGTCAAGCATTGCCCGGTTTTTTGTGAACTGTAAGATATCGGTTCGATCGACCATGCCAGAAAGTTAACACATTGTCCATCACCCCATTGCCTGTGCTACCCTGTGACTACAACCTAGAGCCAAAGCTACTCCTAGCATATGGTTCACATTAAACGGATCGAACTGACTAACTTTAAATCTTTTGGCGGCACAACGTCCATTCCCGTGCTGCCGGGTTTTACTGTGGTTTCCGGACCCAACGGTTCTGGCAAGTCCAATATCCTCGATGCTTTGCTGTTTTGTCTGGGGCTTTCGACTTCTAAGGGAATGCGGGCCGAACGTTTGCCGGATTTGGTCAACAGCGCCCAAAACAAGCGCGGTACGATCGAAGCTAGCGTTACTGCGACTTTTGCGCTGGAAGATGTGGGGGAGGAATGGTTCGCCCGGGATGAAGATGAGGATGAAAATGCAGCAGATGAGTTATCCTCTGAAGCAGAGGAAGTCGAAGGGATAGAAATTGCCGAAACTCTAGACAACAACGGACAATCACCTGCTGCTAATCCAGAACCGCCTCTCTCTGTTGAAGAAGCCGAAGGGATAGAAACGGCCGAAACTCTAGACAACAACGGCCAATCATCTCCTGTCAATCGAAAATCAAAAATCGAAAATCGAAAATCGGAAGAGTTATCTGTTGAAGAAGTCGAAGAGATTGAAATCGCAGCAACTCAAGACAACAACGGACAACTACTCGCTACCAATCGAAAATCGAAAATCGAAAATCGAAAATCGGATGAGTGGAGTGTGACGCGCAAACTTCGGGTAACTCGCCAAGGTACTTACACTTCAACTTATTACATTAACGACCAACCTTGCACCCTGACTCAACTTCACGAACAACTCAACCGCTTGCGAATTTATCCCGAAGGCTATAACGTCGTGCTGCAAGGAGACGTTACCAGCATTATTTCGATGAATTCTAAGGAACGCAGAGAAATTATTGATGAATTGGCTGGGGTGGCTCAGTTCGATCGCAAAATCTCTTTAGCTAGGCAGAAGTTGGATGAAGTTAAGGAGGTGGAAGAACGCAGCCGGATTGTGGAAAAAGAGCTGATTTCTCAGCGGGATCGACTTGCTTCCGATCGCACAAAAGCGGAAAAATATCAAAAATTGCGGGCGGAATTTCAAGAAAAGTCGCAGTGGGAAATTGTGCTGAAATTCCGCCACTTGCAGCAGCAAGAATGGAAACTGCGAGAACAAATCGAAACGGGCGATCGCACTTCTGCCTCTCTCACCGAACAACTGCAAACAATTAGTACCCAAATTCAAGAAGCAACCGCCGAACTTGACGCGCTGAATGCCCGCGTTAAAGCTTTGGGAGAGTCGGAACTGTTGGCTTTGCAAGCGACGATTGCGACTCAGGAAGCGGAACGGCGGCAACTGCAAAACCGCAAACAGGATTTAGAAATAACTGCTGGGCAAATGGCGGCTAATATAGCACAAACCGAGTCAGAAGTTCGGCAATTTCGGCAAAGTTTGGAGCAAATTGAGATTGAAATATCTTATGTTAAGTCTCAGCAGGGGAGTTTTCAGGAACAGCGGGAGGCAGCCCAGCAAAGTTTAGATGAAAATCGGGAAGTTGCAAATGCGATCGCCTCGACGGCCGAAGTTTGGGTACAGCAGCAAACGGAACTGCACCGCCAAATCGAAACAATTCAACAAACTTTGGAACCGCAGCGTACAGAACAAGCTACTATCGGAGAAAGAGCCGATCGCCTGGAAAGCCAAATTCAAGAACAAAACCAATCGCTGCAAGTATTGGAACAGGAAATTGAAGCGAAAAAAACTCAGCAATCCCGCCTTGTGGAAACCAAAAGCCTTGCATCTTTGCAAGTAGAATCGCTGAATCAGATTTTAGTCGAAGCCGAACAAGAATTGCAACTGCAACAGGAAACGCAAACTCGTTTGTTGGAAGAACAGCGGGAAAGACAGCGCAAATTAGACAAACTAGAAGTGCAGTTTCAAGCAATGCAAGAAGCGACGGGAACGTTTACTGCAAAAATTGTCGCGCAAAGCGGAATTGGCGGAGTTTGCGGCTTGGTGGCTCAACTGGGCAGGGTAGAACCGCGCTATCAGTTGGCGCTGGAAATAGCGGCGGGCGGCCGCATGGGAAATATGGTGGTGGAAGATGACAGCGTGGCTGCTGCTGCGATCGAATTGCTGAAACAAAAACGGGCGGGAAGGATGACGTTTTTGCCTTTGAATAAGATTAGAGGCGGCAGGTTTTCGGTGAATGAAAATTTGCGGCGCGCGGCTGGGTTTGTGGATGCGGCTGTTAATTTAATTGATTGCGATTCGCGGTATCAGGAAATTTTTGCTTACGTTTTTGGCAGTACGGTTGTGTTTAGCAACCTCAGCGACGCCCGCCGCTATTTGGGACAGTACCGGATTGTCACTTTGGACGGGGAAATTTTGGAAAGTAGCGGGGCGATGACAGGGGGAAGTTCTACTAACAGATCAACCTTGCATTTTGGCACGGTTGATGCTAGCGAGGCGGATAGTGAAGCCCGGACGATTGCCTCTTTGCAAGAAAGGTTGGAGGAAATTGAGCGGATTTTGGAAAGGTGCAAAATTGCGATCGACCGCGTGTCTGTTTCAGTCAAAACTCGCAGCCAAGAATTGATGGAAGCGAAACAGAATTTACGCGAAAATCAGTTGCGCTTGGAACAGTTGGATTCAGAAATTAAGAATTTGCAAGCGCAACAGGCACAAGTGCGATCGCAAATTGCGAAAAACACGCAGGAATTAACTAATTCGCGATCGAGATTGCAGTTGCTGGAGGGAGAATTGCCCGCACAGGAAACTCAATTGCAGCAGTACCGGGAAACTTTGGCGCAGTTGGAAGAGTCGAACAGTCACAGCGAATGGCAGCAAATGCAATCGAGTTTGCGCGCTCTAGAAGCGCAGCTGCAAGAGCGAGAATTGGCTCTGAGAAACGTCCAGCAGCGCCAAGGAGACTTGGAAAATCAATTCGGGCGTTTGTCAGAGAAAATTAAGGAAGGCAGCGAGAAGTTGCAGGAATGGCAAGTGCAGCAAAACGCGGGGGCGGATGCGATCGATCGCATTGTTTCGCAGGAGTTAGAACTCGACCGGCAAATTGCCGAAGCTCTGGCCGCTTTGGGGGAAATTGAGGAAAAATTGGGCGTGCAGAAGGGAGAGCGCGATCGGGCGGAATCTCAACTGCGAGAGAAGCATTTAGCCAAACAGCAGTTACAATGGCAGTTGCAAAAACTCCACGAAACCCAGCAAGAACGCCGGGAACAATTAGCCGCAGTCCGCACTCTATTGGAAACGCAGCGCGCGGAAATGCCCGACCCCGTGCCGTCGATTCCTGAAAATGTCGAGAAAGCCAATTTAACGGAATTGCAGCAAGAAGTAAAGGCGATCGCCAAACGCATTCAAGCCCTAGAACCGGTCAATATGCTAGCCTTGGAAGAGTACAACCGCACTCAAGAACGCCTTCTTGAATTGAGTCAAAAATTGACAACATTAGAAGGAGAACGCACTGAACTGCTGTTGAGAATCGAAAACTTTACCACGCTCAGGCGGCGCGCTTTTAAGGAAGCTTTCGACGCGGTTAACGAGAACTTTCAGACTATCTTTGCGGAACTTTCCGAAGGCGATGGCTATCTCCAGCTAGATGACCAGGAAGACCCCTTCAGCAGCGGCTTGAATTTGGTTGCTCACCCGAAGGGCAAACCCGTACAGCGGCTGGCTTCCATGTCTGGAGGCGAAAAGTCGTTGACGGCGCTGAGTTTTATTTTTGCGCTGCAACGCTACCGCCCATCTACGTTCTACGCTTTTGATGAAGTGGATATGTTTCTGGATGGGGCAAATGTGGAGCGATTAGCTAGAATGATAAAACGACAGTCTGAACAAGCCCAGTTTATTGTTGTGAGTTTGCGGCGACCTATGATTCAATCGGCACAGCGTACAATAGGTGTTACTCAAGCACGGGGAGCTTATACTCAAGTCATAGGACTGAAGCTATAGTCCCGGAGTGTCTGTTAACTATCGTGTTGAGTGATATATGTACTTAATAAATCAGGATTAAACTTACAATGACATCCGAACAAATTTGCCAACGCTCCGACATTCTCGGCACTCAAGTCATCACCCGCGACAGAGGTAAACGCTTGGGGGTGGTTAGTCAATTGTGGGTGGACATTGATCGGCGGGAAGTTGTGGCGATCGGTCTGCGAGATAATATATTCGCGGTCGCTGGAATGCCGAGGTTTATGTTCCTCAGCAATGTCAGCGAAATCGGCGACGTGCTGTTGGTGGAAGATGAGAGCGCGATCGAAGATGATGTTGATGTTGAAGTCTACAGCATTTTGATTAACAGCGAAGTTATTACCGAAACCGGCGAACTTTTGGGTAGAGTGCGGGGCTTTAGGTTCGACCCCGAAGACGGTAAGTTAGTTTCTATAATTATCGCTTCCCTAGGAATCCCCCAAATCCCCGACCAAGTTCTCAGCACTTACGAGTTAGGGATTGAGGAAATTGTCAGCAGCGGTCCGAATCGCTTGATTGTCTTTGAAGGTTCCGAGGAAAGGCTCAGGCAGCTTAGTGTGGGTTTGCTCGAGCGCGTCGGTTTGGGTCAAGCACCTTGGGAACGAGAAGAGGACGAGCAAGGTTATTATCCGAAACCCGTGGCTACAGCAAATCAATTGGGCCCGGGCGTGCGGATACCTGCACCGGAAATGCGCAGCAAGGTAGCGGCGCCTGCGGTGGAGGAAGTTCCTTGGGATGAGGATTTGCAGTGGAATCGGGCTCCGGTGCGCCAGCCGATGCGCGCGGTGCAGCCTGAGCCGATTATCGAGGATTACGAGGATTACGAAGAGGATAATTGGGGCGGCGAGGAGGACGATTACGAGGAGGAGTACGAGGAGAAGCCACAGTACACTCGGTCTGAGAGTTCTCGCCCGAAGCAGCCGGTGGTGGAGTACGAGTACGAAGATGATGTGGAGGCCGATGCTTGGGCTGACGATGAGGCGCCGAAGCCTTACAAGGCTCCTCGGGTGAATATCCCTGAGAAGACTAAGACTCCTGAGTACGAGGAGGAGCCTGGTTATTAGAAATTAATCCATCGGTTGGGCGGGTTTACGAGATTGTGTGTTTTAGACATAGATAGTTGGTGAAACCCGCCCCTAGAATGGCTCTGGGGGGCGGGTTTTAAAAACAATATTTGAGGTTCACACACAATTTAGATAAACCCGCACCCACACAGCCGATAATCTAGATTAACCTCAGGTTCGAGCTCATCCAAAAAAATGTAGATTCCGATTATTCGTTGGGCGGGGGCGGGTTGATTGTATTGTTGGTCTTACGCCGATATGGTTGGTGAAACCCGCCCCTACGATAAATTATGAAAAAAAATTTTATTAAAAGCTCTATTTTTAGGTTAATAACTTATCTAATTTTTCCAATATTTCTATCTGCTACCAGTGCAGAAATCGTCTTGCGAGTTGCGGGATACAAACCCTGGGAAATAGAAAATGTTGATGTTGCCGTCGAACCAAAAGGTAACTTTTTTACCAAAGACTCGGAACTCGGCTACAAACATTTGCCGGGAAAATTTAAGGTAACACTTAACGGCAATTACTCATTTAATGCAATTCACCTCAATAATAGTCTCAGAATAACACATCCACTCAATACTTACAATCAATCCTCAAAAAAACCTGAGATTTGGATATTTGGCTGTTCTTTTACCTACGGTTGGTCATTGAATGACAGCCAAACTTATGCTTGGTTGCTGCAAGAGAAATTACCCAAATATGAAATAGTTAATTTTGGCGTTAACGGCTACGGCACGCTGCACTCGTTGATTCAATTCAAAGAATCACTCAAACAAGGAAATAAACCAAAAATTGCGGTGATTGCTTATGCGGGATTTCACGACCGTCGCAATACTTTGTTAAGGGCGAGGAGAAAGCAAATGGCTGCTTGGAATAAACTCGGTATTCTGTTGCAGCCTGATGCTAGGCTGAATGGAGAAAATAATTTTACCTACAGCATGGCAAAACTTGAATATCGCGAGTTCCCCCTGATGCGCCTTTCTGCATTAAGCCATTTTTTGGAGGTTAATTACAATCAATTTGAAGAGGGATTGTATAGAAGCCATGAGGTTTCTAAGGCAATTATTGAAGAGTTTAACCGTGTGGCTGAGGCTAAGGGTGTTAAGTTAGTTGTGGTGGGAATTAATAGCGGTTCTGCTAAGATGTTGCAGGAGTTAAGTCAGGAGGGAATTGCTACCGCGGATATTTCGGTTGATTTGAAAATACCTGCCAATAATAATTTACCTCATGACCTTCATCCAAGTGCGATCGCGAATCGGCAATATGCAGAAAAGTTACAGTTTTTTTTGCAAGGTACTGTTTTAAGGTAAGTTAACGAACCGCGAAGGCGCGAAGGGCGCGAAGGAAGAGAGAAAGAGGAAGTTTAGAAGTTATTTAGGGTTACGAGAGTAATGGCATTATTGGATTTTGTTTCTTTTAAGTTGCCTCGCAAGTATCTGATTGATGTTTTTTTTCTGTTTTTAGTTGTTCTCGTAACAGTTGCAGTAACATCAATCTATGTATCTAGCGAACATACTTTTTATTGGTGGGATTACGCGGGATACTATACGGCTACAGTCAACACGGCAAATTTGTTTCGAGACTCGCCATATCAAGCATGGCGCGGAGTTATAGAATCGCTATCTAAGGAAAAAAACCTGTTAATTTCTCTGCCGTTAGTGCCGTTTATTCTCTTATTTGGCGAGTCTCGGCTGAGTTACATTCTCAGCGTATCCCTGATTTATGTGCTGCCGTTTCGCCTGTTGCTGGGGGCAATTTCTGCAAAGCTAATTCCAGTTTATTCCCGCCGGGTGTTTTGGTCAACTGTGCTGCTGAGTTTATTAATTCCTATGAGTTGGATACCGACTCTGCGGGGATATCTGGATACTGGCGGCTGTGTGTTTGTAGCCTTGGCAATTTGGGTTTATTTGCAGGATGTTAAGCTGAAATCTTGGTGGAAAATCCCGTTGATTGGGTTTTTGCTGGCGGCGGCTATTCTGTGGCGGCGCCATTTTGCTTATAGTGCGATCGCATTTTTTGGTGCCGCGACTTTACAGGTTTTCATCGAGTTTATTGTACTAATATACCGTAGGGAAACGGCATTGTCGTCTCCAAAAGACAAGGACGTGGCAGTGCCGTTTCCCTACCGATGCTTGTTTGAATCCGGTGTAAAGTTAGGGTTAATAGCTGCAACTAGCTTGACTATTTTAATGTTGGTAGCGGGAGATTTTACTCGCAGTGCTCTGACGGTTGACTACCGCAATTTGTATGTCGCTTGGAGTTTGCCTGTAAATGATATTTTAACTCGTTATGCGGATTTTTACGGTTTGGGGACTTGGCTGCTGGTACTGATTGGTTTTTCTGCGGGAATTCTCACCCGAATGCTGGTTCCGGCGGCGGCTATTTTTGTTTCGTTGTTTGGGGTTTTGTCGCTGATTGAATGGCTGTTAGTCTTGCGTTACGGCTACTTGCACTATACAATTCATATTACACCGATCGCACTTTTAGGAATATCCACATTTTTCTGGACAACTTGGCTGACACTCAAGGGAAAAGTCCGGTATTTCATGCTGGGCGCGGCGGGTTTGTACCTGCTTTTGAATGCCGCAGTCGGGTTAATTCCTGTCAAAATTGATTTGTCAAGACTGTTTATCGCTAATTTTCCGCCGTTAGTGCGATCGGACTACGACGAAGTTGTAAAATTAGTAGAGTTTCTGCGAAAATTAGCACCCAACGAAGAACCGATTTATATGGTCGGTGCTTCTAACAATTTCAATGCTAACATCCTCAGACAAGCCAACCGAAAATTAAACCCGCCGGAGGGTTGGTGGAAATTAAATACAATCGGGAGACCGCAAATTGACTCGCGCGATACTTACCCGCTACCGGAGTTGTTGCAGTCACAATATGCGGTGGTTGCTGTACCTTTTCAGCAGGTGTTACCGACAGACGAACAAGTTTTGCGATCGCACGAACAAGATGTTGTTAAAGTTGTGTACGATGCCTTTACTCAAAACTGGGAGATTGCCCGGGATTTCCAAGTGCTACCGGAACAGTTTAAGCTAGAAAACGGCGTGACAGTCAGCGTTTACCGGAGGATGCGGCCGACTGATACAGCAACGGCAGTTAGGACTCTGGATGCGATGCAGCGGCAAATAGTCGATCGACCGGGCACGCAGTTAGATTGGATTAGTTTGCATCAATCAATCTACACAAGTGCCAATTATTCAGTCAGTCAAGAATCGGATAACCTATATAATATTGTAACTCATCCAATTAAAAACAGCAAGAAACTCGATACATCTTTCCTGTATTTAGGTTCCATCTCAGACAAAGCGAAAGTTACCGGCAAACTCAATTTACCTAACAAACAATGTCCGGGAATTGCCCTGCGCTTGACTTTGTGGGACAAGCAAGGTAAATTAGTAGACTCAGCAGAGATGGCTTACAGTCAAAAAAGTGCGATCGGCTTAAATCTATTTGTTGAGGGCAAAAATCCACTTTATCTGCTGCTTGAGGTATTGAATAGCAGCAAACAGGATTTAACAAACCAATGCCAACTGGAGATTAATAATTTAGCTGTCAATAGGTAAATTGAACCCTCAATGCAGAAACATCAAAAATCTAAATGGTATTTTAATCTATCTCTCTATACTTTTGTCATCATCGGCTCCCTGATAGCAACTGGCTATATTTTTCCCCTAGGAGGCAACTTTCCAGAATTGCCACAAATCCTATCGCTGCTAAATCCTGAACTCTACAAAAATGACTATCATGTTCAGGAAATGGTGAAATTTAATCCGAGATCCTACTATTATTATATCATTTATTTCTTAGCCAACTTAGGGTTAAGTATCCCGTTGGTGCATTTTATTTATCAATTCCTAGCATTCGGTTCCTTTATCCTAGCTTGCTACGCAATTATCAATATCTATACTAATTCCAAACTGCCAGCAGCAGCGATGGCTTTTTTATGTATAGCCTCTTCATTTACAGATGTTGGTAACACGCTGATATTTTCCACAAAATCAGTACCCAGTACCTTCGCGATGGCCTTCGCAATCTGGGGAATTTACTTTAGTTTGCGTCAGAAATGGCTGACAGGGTATTTCTTTTTTGGACTGGCTTGTCTGCTGCAATTCTTAGTGGGTTTGTTGCCGGGATTGATGATGGTTCCCGTTTTATTTATTGAATCTGTAAAACTGCGGAAGTTTAAAACATTGATTTTGGCGATCGCACTTTTAGCAGCAATGGCAAGTATCGTTTATTTGCCAATGTTACTAACAGGTACTACCGGCACTCAAACTATTGAGAATGCTGAGTTTGTATACATTCACGCAAAAGTACGGAATCCTCACCACATCCTCCCGTCAAATTGGCATATTGGGAGTTGGTTCAACTTTATATGTTTCATCATTGGTGGCTTATTGTGCATCAGAAATGCCGATTTACTGCGCCAAGAAGACAAAGTTAACTTTTATGTAATTATTAGTACCTCAATTTTTGCGCTGCTGCTGAATTACATATTTGTAGAAGTTTACCCACTGGCTTTAATTGCCAAACTCCAGTTAGCTAGAACCGTACCTTTTGCTCAAATAATTATATTTATTGCCATCAGCTTGCTAGTCGATCGACTTTACCATGCAAAACAGCTAGCTATTGGTTTGCTGCTGTTAATTATCCTCACTTTACCTAACCGAGGTATTTTATTTTTAGCCTTATTTGTATTTTTATCAATTTGCCAAACCCAAAAATATATAATTCCCAAACGATACACTATTTTGCCGTGGATTTTCACGGCAGGAACATTAACTTTCAGCTTGATATATCCGCTGACTAATTCAGGAGAAATAATAGGCGATCGTATAATTAGCATACCTATCCTTTTCTCAATTATTGCCTTGCCTTTTATTTTAGAAAAAACATCCATTTCTCAACCAATAAAACAAATTCTCACCCATGCCTTAGCTTTAGCAACTACCGCCATCTTAGTTTTTGGGGTAGCAGGAATTTTACCAAAACCAATGTTAGACCTATTTCAAAAAAAAGTTAATATTAATGCCGTTCCCAGCGACGACTTAAACAAATTAGCTGTGCGATTTTCACAAATTAGCAGTCAAGATGCACTGGTATTAATTCCACCTTCAGTTACCAGCTTCCAGTTTTTCTCTCAGAGAGCTATAGTAGTTAATTTCAAGAACTCTCCCCTGACAGAAAAAGGCATCAAAGAATGGCAAAATCGCATGGAAGCTGTTTTAGGGGTTCCCTTAAACCCGCAAATGATTTGGGGAGGAAATGACTTATTCATCCGACGCAGCAGTGCGGATTTAGTCAAAGTAGCCAGAAACTATCATGCCGATTATATCCTGACTCGTACTGACTGGCACCCAAACATTCAAGGGGAAATCGCAGACAAACAAGGCAAATGGATACTGTATAAAATTAGGTAATAAATAATTGCTAATAGGTAATTGGTAAAACTTGTTAAATCCAAATATGACTTTTATCTTAGTCTGCGGAGGCAGACTTTGCTTGTGTAGAAGCAATTTCAAGATCCGATTTATATCGTTTCCGGTTGCATTGGAATGATAAAGTCAAGGTCACTAATTCCACATTCCCCGACTCCCGACTCCCCACTCCCCACTCCCCATCATTCCGGTGTAACCGGAATTGATATTATCTGCGTTAATCAGCGTTAATCAGCCTTAATCTGCGGTTAAATATCAAAACCCGAATCATCAATAATTTCGCTAATTTGCTTGTCCACATAATCAGCATCCACATTCCGCGCAATCAACTCAGCTAAAATCCCCAAAGAAATCAACTGCACCGACAGAATTGTACACAAAATGCCAAAAAATAACAAAGGTCGATTCCCGATAGGCCCAAAATTCATCCCCGCCAAATTCAGAAACCAAATAACTATCAAATAACTTAGAGAAACAGTTCCAACCAAGCCAAAACACAATCCCAAACCCCCAAACAAATGACCCGGTTTGTGTAAATACTGCGTCGTGGCTAACACCGTCAACAAATCAATAAATCCCCGCGCATAACGTTCCCAGCCGTAATTCGATTTTCCGTGCTTGCGCGGATGATGTTCCACAACTACTTCCCCAATTTTAAACCCTAAATTGTTTGCTAAGGCTGGAATGTAGCGGTGCAATTCCCCGTACAATTTAATCGACTGCAAAACTTCCCTACGGTAAGCTTTAAAGCCGCAATTCATATCGTGCATTTGCACCCCTGTCAGCAAACACGCAACGGCATTAAACAGCTTGGAAGGTAAAGTTTTAGAAAGCGGGTCGTTCCGCTGTTTTCGCCAACCAGAAACTAAATCAAATCCCGATTCTAAATGATGTAAAAACTTGGGAATTTCAGCGGGGTCATCCTGAAGGTCAGCATCGAGAGTAAAGATAATTATCCCTGCTGCATTGCGAAATCCTGCTGAAAGTGCGGCGGATTTGCCAAAGTTGCGGCGCAGTTTAATCGCTTTAATGTGTTTGGGATGTTGGCTGGCTAAATCTGTGATTTCTTGCCAGGAATAATCGCGGCTACCGTCATCTATGAAAATGACTTCGTAACTGTCAATTTCTGTTTGAAACATGACAAGTTGGATTTTTTCAAACAGCACTTTGAGGGTGGCTTCTTCGTTGTGAACGGGGATTACGAAGCTGAGATGTTTTGGCATAGGGCTATTCTATTTCATTTGTGTTGTAAATGAGATTTTTTTATTAACCGCAGAGGGCGCAGAGGGCGCAGAGGAGGAGAAAGAGAGGTTTTTTAGTTTTTCTCGATAACTTGGGAAGTCCGCAAAGCTACCCAACCTTTGCGGTTTTTAAATGAGGCATAAGCTGTCAATAATTTATCTGTTGGTGATGTTTGAATGTATCCTCTCCAAGCTGCGAACTCGTAGGAATGGCCAAACAAGTTAACTAAATCTGGGCGCGGAAATCCTGACATGGCAAAACCTCGAACGACATTTTCTTGGTTGAGAATGGCAATACATTTTACATTGTTTTCGGGGTCTCCTACCCAGCCAGTTACTCTCGCTGCTTTTGGTACAAGTTTGGTGACTGTATCAAAATATCCGGGGACTCCCTCTTTGGGTGCTGACAGTAAGTTTGGAGCGATTTTTGTGGCTAATGCTGCACAGAAATTGTGTTTTTTGATATCTCGGTTAAATGGCACTAAATTGTTAGTTTTTAAGGCGTCGATTAACCCGAGAAAAGCGGCGGGTTTGTTGCCTACGCGGTCTTTAATTAGCGTTACGTCGGTGATGCCTAATTGGAGTGATAATGCTACTAAGGGTTGATAGGTTGCTCTGCGGGCGATCGCCATTGCAGTTTCGCCTCCCACCCCGTACATTAAAATAATCGCGACTGTGGCGGCTGCAAACAGCGGTGTCAGCCAACGCCCTTGAATTCTTGGTGTTGGCTGCAACTCGCGCACCCACAATACTGTCAGCACAATTGTGCTCATCCAAAACAAAGCTGGGAGTGTGGCGTAGCGGGAAGCGGTGGCTTGTTCGACGCCAAATCCCGATCGGCTAACCGCGGCCATTAACGCCGTTTGCAGCGTGTAAAGTTGGATTGATAGCCAAGGCAGCCAATCCGGGCTATCGACCTTTTTTACAAATAGCCAATAACCCACAAAACCCGTCGCTGCAACCAAACCAATTATACCAATAATTGAAGCAACAATTATATTTTCGCTAAATATTCCGCCGAGATAAGTGGGAATATATTCGAGAGTTTTGAGCGGATTAATCTTAGTTAAAGAAGGGTGATGAGATGGAGTTTTATAAGTTAAAAAATAAATGCCTATCACTGCAATCGAAGCAATGAAATACAAATAAGTTATTCGCTGAGGAAACCGCAGTACAACAGCAGCAGCACACAATATCGGCCACAAAGCTAAAGGAGTGCTGTAACTAATACAGCCTAAAACGCCAAAAACAATGCTGCCAATTACCCACTTATTTTGTAAATGCGGCGGGCAGGGGGGCACGGCTCCTACAAACTCGTTCCCCGGCTCTGCCTGGGAATGAATATCCAGAGGCTCCGCCTCCCTCTTACTTGACAAAAGGGTCACATAGCATTGCAAACAAAATATCGAACAAATCACAAATAAATTAGCAATTATCCAGTGAACGCCGCTGAATCCCCGCATCCAATTGTGAGCCGCCGCCGGAGTAAAATTAAAAATAGAAATGCAAAGCAGTAGCGAGATAAATTGCAGCGGAAAACGCCTCAAATTTAACGGCAGCAGAGCAATTAATACGTGGCACTGAATCCAAGCCAAGAACCAGGCAACTAAACACAAACCAATATTTGAACCTTGGGTGAAAACTATATTTAATGCATAAATAATCGCCGGAATCAAGACAAAATGCTCGTTCGCCCGAAATATCCAATTAAAAGGATTTGTAGAGAAACCGTCTACTGAATAAAAATTCCACGTCATCCACCAATAATCAAAATTAGACAAGTCTCCCGCTTGCGATATCAGGTACAAAATATATGACGCTGGTATTAGAATGCCGAGAACTGATGCGGCAATTAAAATATATTGTTGCTTGACTTTCATGGATTCAAACATGGGGAGATTTTTATTAATTGGTAGGGGCTAGTTTAGGTGAGAAACTTTGCATAAGCTGAAGCAGATCTAAATTTTACAGTCAAGTTTGGTGAAATTATTGTGGGGTGTCCCGCCCGCCCGAAAAATACAACGCAAGATGCGGGACAACTTATAACAGATGATTTCTGAACAAAACTCGCCCTCGCGTTTTGAGTTTTCCTCAATTTTTCATTTCACTTCTCTTGCCAGCATTTGTCTGAGCCCTTGCCGCCAGTGGGGAGGATGCGTGCCTAGAAGTGCTGATATTTTTACCGTAGAGAGGACTGAAAAAGCCGGACGTTTTGCGGGTGTCGGATATTCGGAGGTGGTGATGGGAATTACGCGCTGAACTTTTAGGGGAAGGCCGAGTTTTGCTGCTTCCTCAAAAATGGCGATCGCAAAATCGTACCAACTACAAACACCGCTATTAGTGTACTGGTAAGTCCCAAAAGTTTCTGACCCAAGGAGAGGAATAATTTGCGAAATTGCCTCGGCTAAATCCCGAGTCCAAGTAGGACTTCCGATCTGATCTGCTACTACTCTAATTTCTTCCCTTTCCTTTCCCAACCTCAGCATGGTTTTGACAAAATTACCTTTGCCGCCGTTGCCGTAAACCCATGCGGTTCTAATAATAATATGTCGGTTTCCCGCTTTCCGAATTGCTTCCTCGCCTGCTAATTTCGACTTCCCGTAAGTCCCCAGCGGGTTCGTAGAATTTGTTTCCTGATAAGCAGAACCGTGGCTGCCGTCAAATACATAATCAGTAGAAAAGTGAATCAAACTTGCTCCCACTTTTTCGCATTCTTCTGCTAGAATTCCGGGTGCAATGCCGTTGACTGCGTTTGCTAATTCCGGTTCGCTTTCCGCTTTGTCTACCGCAGTGTAAGCACCCGCATTGACGACTAAATCCGGTTGAATTTCAGCCATTGCTTGACGGATGCTTTCGGGTCGGGATAAGTCGAGGCGAGTGCGATCGACCGCAATTACCTCTCCCGAAGATAATAAAATCGGCTGCAATTCTTGAGCTAGCTGTCCGCTGCCACCTGCGAGTAGAATTTTCATTGTTAAAAAACTTGAGCTTTTTTGAAGGTTTGTCCCGCTTGGTCTTTAGCTGATAAGATTGGTTGGGAACCATCTAGCGGCCAGTCGATCGCCAAATCGGGGTCATTCCACAGGATACACCCCTCGTGTGCCGGTGCATAATAATCTGTAGTTTTATACAAAACTTCAGCCGTCTCCGAAACCACTAAAAAACCGTGAGCAAATCCCGCAGGCACCCAAAATTGCCGTTTATTTTCTGCACTCAGCAAACACCCCACCCACTTTCCGAAAGTCGGCGAACTTTGTCTAATATCCACCGCTACATCAAATATTTCGCCAGCAACTACCCGCAGCAATTTGCCTTGAGGCTGCTGCAGTTGGTAGTGCAAACCGCGCAACACATTTTTAGAGGATTTGGAATGATTGTCTTGAACAAATGCTGCTGTCACACCTGTTTTTTCGACAAAAGCTCGGTGATTGAAACTCTCAAAAAAGAAACCGCGATCGTCTCCGAAAATTTTCGGCTCAATTATCAGAACTTCCGGTATTTCAGTAGATATAACATTCATAGTGGGCTGTATCGCGTGATAAACTCATACTCAGTCAAGGCTATTTTACTATGAAAACTGACACATATCTCAAAAAGTTGTACGCCAATCGATTTGATTCCCGACAAATGCAAGCGAAGGTGGTACTCTGGAAAGTTTTAATTGACGATTTTTTACAAAATTATGTTCCTCCCGAATCAGCAGTTTTAGATATAGGTGGCGGTTACTGCGAGTTTATTAATCAAATTATGGCTGAAAAAAAATGTTTAATTGACCTTAATCCCGATTCAAAGTTATTTGCTAATGCTGATGTGAATGTGCTTAACATTGATGTGTTGAATTTTGACGCTTACACATCTTTTACCGAACAGTTCGATCGTATTTTCATCTCAAATTTTTTTGAACACCTCCGCAACAAAGAGGAACTTGTAGAAATTATCTCCTTTTGCTTCGGGGCTCTCAAGCCTAGCGGTTCTCTGCTGGTAATCCAGCCTAATTTTAAATACTCCTACAAGGAATACTACGATTTTATCGACCATCAATTACCGATAACGCATTTATCGCTGCAAGAGCTTTTACAAACTGTCGGGTTTGAAATTGACCTGATTGTACCGAGATTTTTACCCTTTTCGACGAAAGGCAGACCGGCCTCGCCCTTACTGTTAAAAGTTTACTTAAAATTGCCTTTTTTGTGGCGTTTTTTGGGAGGGCAAATGTTTGTTAAAGCATCGAAGCCAAACAATTGAGCATCTTCCTCAAGATCGACACTTGCCGTCAGAGGCAGAAAATGAGAATGTAGGGAAATCGCTCATTTTAATAATTCAGCTACTGGAATGCTAAAACCTGGTAAAACAATTTGAGTGCTAACCGCTTCCCCAGCAATAAAGATGCTTCTGGTTTGTTTTGTTACTACAATAATCCATTGGTTTTCAGGATATACCAGCCAAACTTCCTCACTTCCCGATTCTAAATATTCTGTAGCTTTAGCAATTACATCTTCCGCCAAATCTGTTGGCGAAACAATTTCAGCACATAAAGGGAAACTTTGCGGCAGCACTTTGAGATTGCCAAATTGTGCTGCTAATTCCGGGGGAAGGTAGGCAACATCAGGATAGCGCCCCTGCTTGTTTGTGCGGCAGGGAACATCAGTATAAACTTTTCCTCCCTGTCCGCTGGATTCTTTGTAGTTTCTCCAACAAAAGTAAAGATTTCCCTGTACTTCGCTATGCTTGAGAGTCATGCCATTTTTATCCAATAATTCGCCATCAACCCACTCTTGCAGATCCGGTGGACTTTCCATCCATGCTTCTAGAGAGTAGATTTCCGATTGGGCAACAACTGTAGAAGTTATCATGTTTTTGCGTCTGGGCGGGGAACTTTTTTTCTATGATACCAGATGCGATCGAGCTTTGGTTGACAAAAGGGCGATCGCACTTTGTAGATTAGACTTTTAAGTGTTATCATAAAATTTACAAAGTATCCAGGATTTCGGGCTTTGCCAAATGAGGATGAAGCTCCCATAAAAGCATCACTTTGAGGACAAACATGATGACACAAACTCAATCATATGCCGCCCTTGCAGTCAATATTCCACTAACACTAACACTCACCGTTACCCGCGAACAGTTCATTGAATTGGCGATCGCCAATCGAGAGTTACAATTAGAACGCACAGCAACAGGAGAATTAATCGTGAACCCACCAACCGGAGGCGACACAGGATATCGGAATCTGGATATAGAAGGGCAACTCTGGCTGTGGAATCGGCAGACTAGACTCGGTAAAGCATTTAATTCTTCTACTGGTTTTCACCTGCCAAATGGGGCCGATCGCTCTCCTGATGCGTCTTGGGTGCGTCAAGAAAGGTGGGACGCACTCACCCCAGAACAAAAAGAAGGCTTTCTTCCCTTAAGTCCTGATTTCGTGGTAGAACTTCGTTCTAAAAGTGACAATATGAAGCCACTGCGAGAGAAAATGAAAGAATACATGGAAAACCAGGTTCGTTTAGGTTGGTTGATAGATAGGAAAAATCGAAAAGTGGAGATTTACAGGCAAAATCAGGAAGTGGAAGTGCTGGACAATCCTGCAACTTTGTCGGGTGAAGATGTGTTGCCGGGCTTTGTTTTGGATTTGACAGAAATTTGGGGATAAATGCTGAGGTGTTAAAAATGGGCGATCGCGCGATCGGGCATACCTCATCTTCTAAGCTAGGAAAATTTGATATATAATATACAAACAAACACATTATGATCGATCGCAAAATCTTACAAGAATGTCGAGAATATAGCTTTCGTTCATACTTTGAATTACCTTACGAAACAGACGAAATTTTAGCAGAATTTGATTACTCGCTAATTAAAGCTGAGTTATGTCTGCCACATACCGCTAGAGAACTAGGAGAAATAGACTCTCTCAAACAAAGAATTAGAGCAACTTTGCCTTTTCTCAGTCTTAGCAGCGAAACAGCTAGAAGAGAATCTTTAGTATCGCCTGTTTTGCTGGATCTCGTTCGATACTGCCAATGTCAACTGCGATTTGAGTATACTCTAAACGTTAATAGCTGGTTAAAAGGAAATTTAGATTATCTCGTGCAGTCAAACCAAGACTTGCTAGTTATTGCAGCCACAAACGACGATATGACTAGAGGATTTACTCAACTAGCTGTACAATTAATTGCTATGTCGCACGTTGCCGACAAAAATATTTTTTATGGGGCGGTGACAATGGGAGATGTCTGGCGATTTGGCAAGTTAGATCCAAGTCAGCAGACAATTTTTCAAGATGTCAATTTGTTTAGAGTGCCTGATGATTTAGAAGATTTAATTAAGGTAATGGTGGGAATTTTAGACGGTGTGGTAATATAATTATCTCAAATATTAACAGTAAGAATTAGGAGCGATAACTTTTGCCAAACATTTATTATAGCTACTTAATCCAAGGTGGCAGATTGCCATAATTTAGCCTTTATACATATTTAATAGCGCGTTTTGTAATGAAGCTTGAATCAAAGTTTGAACCAGCTTTCTCAATCTACCCTTAATACCCGATTTTTCTTCATCTCCTTGGGTTTTAACCCGTAGCTGTGGCAGTAAAATTCTCGAAAACTGAACCCACTGCCAAATCTTACTGATGTCAGGTTCATCTAGCTGACGACATGAATAATCATTTTCTATAAGATACTGAGCCTCTAAATGGGAATAGTTAAAAAGTGTTTCTAACAAACGAGGTTTCCAGTTAGCGAGCCCCCCTCGCAAACCTGGTATCCGCTTAATTGCAACGGCAATTATTTCTGGTAAATGTGGAATACGGCACTGCCCATTGGTGTCAACTTAACGTCAAACCAACCGTCTCTCTTGTTTGTATCGGAGTCTAGATCCCCCCTAACCCCCCTTGGCAAGGGGGAAGAGTCTTCTCTCGCGTCCCCCTTCTTAAGGGGGATTTAGGGGGATCTAGACTCAGGTGAAACCGATATTTATCAAGGATTTCAGTCTTAAGTTGACACCAATGGGCACGGCGCCGCGCCCTAATGCCGGACACGGCAGTGCCGTTTCAATACCACAGATGAAATGGTTTTATTACCCAATTGCACAAAACATCTACGGTGCAAAAAATCCCTACAAAATCGAACTTAAAACCACCTCATTAGCCGCAATCCAATCATAAATATCCTGCAAAGCCGCTTCCGGCCCAATAACAGGCTGCCACCCCGTGCGTTCCATCACCCTAGAAGAATCAGTAATAAAAATCGGAATATCCCCCGGGCGTTCCTCCAAAACAGGATTAATCGGAATAGACTTTCCCGCAATTTTGCGGCACAAATCAGTCGCTTCTACCAAAGAAATACTATTGCTCAAACCGCCGCCTACATTAAAAACTTCGCCGTCAAATTCAGCAAAATGTTCTAACTGATAATTAACTAACCTTAACAAATCTTCAACGTGCAGCAAATCCCTAACTTGCTTCCCGCTGCCACCAAAACCGATATAACTTAGCGACTTTTGAAAATAGTGAGCCGCCACCCACAAACCGTAAACACCCTGATCTACTTTACCCATTTGCCAAGCACCAGTAATTAACCCGCAACGGTTAATAATTGCCGGCACATTGTATGCTTCCCTGTATTCCTCAATCAACAATTCCGAAGCTAATTTAGTTGCTCCGTACAGCGAACGGTGTCCTTTTAATGGGAAGTCTTCTGATATGCCCAACTCGGATATACCGGGTAATGTTTGCTCAGGGGCGATCGCAAATCTATTCGGCAACTCTAACAGCTTAACAGATTTGACACTGGCGATCGGATAAACCCGACTCGTAGACAAAAACAGCAAACTCGCACCCGTTTGTCTCGCCAACTCCAAAACATTCACAGTGCCCAGTAAATTCGTCTGCAAAACGTACTGTGGCGAACTAAAACCAGCCAGCACAGAAGGCTCTGCAGCACAATCTATAATGCAGTCAGCATTGAGTGCAACTGGATCTAAATCTGCCGTTGTGCGAATATCCCCGTAAACAAACTGAATCCCGCAACTTTTAAGCCGAGGCAGATTCAATTCTGAACCCCGGCGACGCAAGTTATCTAAACAAATTATTTGCCATTCGGGGTGCAGTTTCTCCAGGCCAATTGCCAAACAACTGCCGATGAAACCCGCACCACCAACAATTAAAATTCTCTCAGGCATTCACTTTTAACTTTGCTATCTTTCTAGTCCGGTGGTAGTCGCCACGAGAGAGATGTTTTTCCAGCCAGACATACAAGACAATAAACAAATACCGACTGCCCATCTCTTTTATTTTCAGCTTAGAAATACCAGCAGTCCGATTGTACCACCTCAGAGGAATCACCGTATAGGAAAAACCCCGGACAATTGCTTTTAAAGGCAGTTCCACTGTCAAATTAAAATGATGGCTCAAAATCGGTTGCACGCCTTCAATCACTTCTCTGCGGTAAATTTTAAAAGCATTGGTGACATCGCTGTACCGCAAGCCGAAAATACTTTTGACAAACCAGTTTGCTAAGCGGTTAATTGCTAACTTGTGAATTGGATAATCAACTATAAAGCCGCCTTTGATAAAGCGGGAACCGAAAACGCAATCATATCCTTCTTGCAACTTGCGGTATCCTGCTACCAAATCGATGGGATCGTCGGAAGCATCGGCCATCACAATTGCCGCAGCATCTCCGTCAAATTCGGCCAATCCCCGCCGCACGGCAAATCCGAAACCGTTGGGAGGTTGATTGTTGATGTATCTAACGGTGGGAAAAGTCTCTGACAACTCCTGGCAAATATCAATTGTTCGATCGACACTGTTGTCATTCACAATCAAAATTTCGTGCGGAATGCCTTCTAAATCGAGCGTCTGGGCGATCGCCCGCACAGTACCGTACAAACAGCCCTCCTCATTGTGGGCTGGTATGATCACAGAAATTTTCACTCCTCATCCTCCGCGCAACTGGACAAACTGGTTGTCAACAGGATTATACACCCAAGCTTTAATTTCTGTTTGGGCGATCGGCAAATCATTACCAGACAAATCAACAGCCCACCTGGCATTATTGTATAACTCAGATTTTAAACTCTTAGCAATGTCGGGACTGTCTGAGTTGACATAAGCGTTAGCAAAAAAAGATTGTTTATCGCCGACAGATAGCAGTACAACTTTCGGCTGTTGCAAATTTTCTGGCAAAACCGCCCAACCAGCAGCCTTGACAGCATCATTTTGCTTAACAGTCAAGGATTTTTCGCTGGTTTGAGGTTTGTCTAAATAGCCGTAAACTTTCTCGGTATTAGACATAAACTCTACATTTTTCGCGAACGCCATCCAACCTATTTTGTCGATAATTGCAGCGCCTTCTCTCACCAGCCAAGTTTTTTTGCTCAGCACCCTCAAACAGCTTTCCGGCGAACTATTAAAAAAATCCGATGGTTCCAGATAGTTAATTAACTGCAAACAATCTTGAGCGCCTTGTTTGTAAAGAAGTGCTGAGCGAGATTGGGCGATCGCCTGTTGAGAGTTAAGAATAATTGTACCAATTAACAGCCCTGCAACTACCCGATAAATAAATTTATAATTACGTTTTAACGTTGCTTTTGTTTCTCGATCGTTACCTCGGACAAACAATTGCCCTAGCTGAACCACAGCAATTAATAGCAAAATCGAATTAGTCGTATATCTCGACGATTCGAGCGCGTGAATTGCCCCAAATTCTGCCCTTCCCGCCGTAATAAACAGAGCCGATAAAACCGAAAAAAAACCTATTGCCAGCCAAGGTAAAGCCTGATATTGCACTCCTAAATCAATATTGGAATGAGTATCTTGCCGTAATCCTAAATGAATTGTGGGATGGGCATCTTGCCCGTCCAGCGTCGCAGTCTGAACCACGTTCATAACTGAGTTGGGATTGCTATAGCTTTCAGAAATATCATTCCTATCTGTCATTGCGAGGAACGAAGCAATCGCAGGGGCTGGAGATTGCTTCGCAGGGTTCCCAATGACAAAGAAATAGAATACCAAAAATAAGAAACTTGCAAATATTAGCAATCCAACTAATGCTGAAATTCCAGGCGATCGCACAATTGGCGAACCCAACAGACTCAAAAAGTAATCAATAACCGCAAGCGGCTTGCTCAACAATGAAATAATACTTGCTTTCCGGCTAGGATGATAATCAATTGAGTAAACAGCACAAGTTGCCAAAAACAGCAGCATCCAGACAATAAGTCTTTTTCTTTTCTGCGCCGCATTTCCTTCTACAGCCGCCACAGCCGGAATTGCAGCCAACCAAGAAAGCAAACCTTGGGCCAGGGAAAAACTCGCAATAAAGCAGAATCCAGCCGCAATCAATATTTGAATATCGTAGGGACACGGCACTGCCGTGTCCCTACTCTGTTTGATCTGAGATGTTGCATAATTCTCAAGAACGGGCATCTTGCCCGTTCCACAAAAATTCAATGTTCTTGTGGAACGGGCATCTTGCCCGTTCCTAAATAGCTTATTGATCGTGATGCAACATCTCTGTTTCATCCGATTGAAAACTGCTATATTAGGCAATAATTTGTGAGTTGAAACCAGCGCATAAACCGCAGCTACAAAACAAAAATTTACGAAAAACCACGCTAATTGAAATCCCCAAAGCCAGTTTTCGTGCTGAACTAGAGAGCAAAGCAAAATACAAGTTAAAATATTAGCTAAATGCCACAAATCATCCGCGACCTTCTTAACTTGCATCGAGGATAACTTGTACATAGCGATAAAAGTTATCGCCGCCAAACCTATGCTGAGGCACAACTGATAATTAATATTCCATCTGGAAGCAAAAGCCAGAACCGCAATAATTATTTTAGGGAAAACTATGCGGTGGTTGCTGTGCAAAGCCCAAAAATCGTTAAAAGTTACATTTCCCTGAGCTATTTTTTGAAAAAGGCTAGCTAACCTCCACTCGTCATCAACGGGAACGTTAACGCTAAAATTCGCTACAAATCCGATTAATAAGAGGACAGGAATTAGATATAAAGTAAATAAGATTAATTTTTTCATTAATATCAAATCCGGTAGCATCGGAATTGTAAAATCTAGTCATATCATGTCCTCACGATTAACCATAATATCCCGGTCGGGGCGGGTTTTTGAGATGGGAGATTGTTGGCAGGTATTGTTGGTGAGGGGAGCCCCTACAAAAATCGCGGTCCCTCGACCGGACATGATATCATCAGCTTTTCAACTGACAATCAACTCTCAACTTTCAACTCTCAACAGTCAACGGTCAACGGTCAACCGTCAACCGTCAACCGTCAACCGTCAACTGTTCGCTACTTAACAGTCTTGAACGTATCCAGTTTCCCAGTAAATCGGTTGATAAACATCTGCAAAACAGTCCGCTTGCCGATATTGATATTAGAACTCACGGACATTCCCGACTGCAAGTTAACCGCCACTTCATTTGCCTTGCCCTTGTTCAAAAGAAACTTCTGATTCTTGAGCTTAATTTTGGTTTTGAAAGCGTAGTATTTCCGCAGTTCAGTAGGAGGCTCAGCATCGCTGCTAATCTCTTTCACTTCACCCTCAGCAGTACCAAACTCCAGAGCCGGGAAAGCTTCTACATTCACTTCCACAGGAACGCATTGGTATTTGGTCAAACCCAGTTTCTCTCTGTTAACTTCCTTCTCTGGACAAACGCAACTTTTACCTTGTTCGCAGTCAACCTTTTCTCCGTCTAATTGTTTGCCGTGATACGGCTCCAATTTTTCCCGCTTCTGTCTCAAAGCATCCAATACCAGAGCCACATTGCTGTTTTCCAGGTAAACAACTGCTTCCAGACCGTTTTCGTCATCCAAAACCTTGAGTAGCTTTTCAGTTTGCTGCGCTTCGTAATAAGCTTCTTCGCAGCGTTGTGGGCGCGGTTCGCCCGGTTTCAGCACCGTATTAATAATGGATTGGCAGATCGGATCTTTCGCTATATCCAGCTTAGCTTCCTCCTTCTTAGAAGGTTTCAAATCGAAGATTACCCCCGATACCGGAGCCTTCATCACTTGAGTATCGCGGTTTTGTTGAGCCTTTTCTAGCTGAGCGTTCACCTCGGACAACTTTTTCAGGTTTTCCACTTTGAAGCGGCTTAGCTGAGAATCGCTGCTGGCAATTTGTTTCTGGTTTTCAGCAATTTTGGTGTAAAGTTCTTTTGCCCAGGCATCCTTGGTGTTTGTTAACTGTTCTTGGGCCCGGTCTATCGACTCCTGAATGCGTGCTTGCTCTCCTTGCTGACGCTGTATTTCAGCAGTAATTTTTTGGATGTCACCTTGACGCGCGTTAATTTCGCCTCGGCGCGTATTGATTTCACCGAGGCGCGTGTTAATTTCGCCTTTGCGAGAGTTGATTTCACCTTCGCGCTGCTTGATTTGATCGAGCTGTTTGAGAACGTCGCTTTGGCCTCTGAAAACATCTTGTTCTTGACGTTCTTTTTGCAGTTCAGCGATGGCTCCTTCCTCCACCAGGGGGGCGAGTCTGCCTAGAATGTTTTGATTCGACTTCAATACTTGTTGGGATTTCGCTAACTGTTCTTGGGCTAAATCTTTCTGGGCCAGGGCCGATTTTACTTGCTCTTCGGATGAAGCTAACTGCTGCTTGGCATAATTTAATTGGTTTACGGCAAAACCCAATTGTTGCTGTGCTACGCCCATTTGATCGCGGGCGGCTTTCTCAGCATCCTCAGCTTGCTTCTGTTGTTTTTCCAACTCCTGAACTTGCCCTTGGGCTGCGGCTACGCGAGACAGAAACTCCGATCGATAATTAACATAAAGTCCTTGCTGAGCAGCATCAAAATTTCCGCTGGCTCCCCTGTTGAGGTACAGCTCGTCAATCAAAGCTTGCAGCACTTGATTTTGTGCCGTCAGGCTCTGTCTGTCCTTGATTGTTGATTCTAGGTTAGAAGGAACAGCGCCTTGAATTTTGCCGCTCACAACATCTTCGTAAAATTTATTTTCCTTTTCCAGAGCTTCTTTAGTTTTCTGAATCGATGTTAAATCGGCACTGGGTGCAAGGGGGTTGAAAGTGAGCAGAGGCTGGTTTTTTTCCACGCGATCGCCATTTTCAACGTGAAGTCTCACCACAGCGCCCGTAGCAGGTGCTTGGATGTCTCTAGCACCATCTTTTAGCTCTAATTGGCCCAGAGCGGGGACAGCTTGCTCTACGCTAGCAAAATAAGCCCAAACTACAGCAGAAGTGGTCATCAGCATGATCATCCACAAAAACAAGTGCGACCAAATCGCTGGTTTTTCGAGAATGACTGGTTGCTCAGAAAGTATTAACGATTTCATAGCCATTTGTTAGTTGTCAGTTGTTAAGCGTTAGCGATCGGTTGTGAGTTTTTAGATATCAGGTATTCGATGACTCTTGTTGTTGGAAGAGGCAGTAGTAACGCCCTTTAAGAGCCATTAATTCTTTATGAGTTCCCCGCTCGACTACAGAACCTTGATCCATCATAATAATTATGTCGGCGTTTTGGATTGTAGTCAGGCGGTGAGTAATGAAAAACACCGTGCGGCCGGCAAAAGCTTCTGCTAAGTTATTGCAAACTTGGCGTTCGGAATGGTAGTCGAGGGCGCTTGTAGCTTCGTCCAAAATCAGCAGTTTCGGGTTTTGCAAAATCGTGCGGGCGATCGCCAAACGCTGCCTTTGACCCCCAGAAAGCGACGCACCCCGCTCTCCCACCACCGTATTGTACCCAGCAGGCAAACTCATAATAAAATCGTGAGCCACCGCTAATTTCGCAGCTCGCACAATCTCATCCGTACTCGCATCGGGGTTGCTCAGAGCAATATTTTCCTGCACAGTACAGTTAAACAGCAAAGTATCTTGCAGTACCACCCCAAGTTGGCTGCGCAGCGAATATAATTCCACCTTGGCAATGTCGTACCCGTCAATAAAAATCCGGCCCGACAGCGGCGGATATAGACGCTGCAAAAGCTTCATCGCCGTACTTTTACCGGAACCGCTTCCCCCCACAATTCCCACAAAACTGCCAGCGGGAAATTCCAAATTCACATTCGCCAGTTGCAGTGGGCCGCTCTCGAGGAATCGGAAGGAAACCTCCTCATAGGTAACCTGCCCTTGAATTGCCGGCAGCGGGATATTGCTCCGGTCTTCTTCGCTGGTTTCCGTCGGCGTATCGACCACATCCTTAAGCATGTCGATCGACATCGAGACTTCTTGGAAACTCTGCCACACGCTGACAAAACGCAGCAGCGAACCCGTCACGTTCCCGGAAATAATTCGGAAAGCAATCAACTGACCCAAAGTAATCTCATTTCCCAGTACCAAATAAGCTCCCACCCACAACTGAGCTAAGTTACCCACCTGGTTTAAAAACCCGCTAATCGTACCGGCCGCAGTCCCCGTGATAATTGTTTTAAAACTGGCTGTAATGTATTTTGCGTAGCGGCTCGACCATTCCCAGCGGGATTTCAATTCAATATTTTGAGCCTTAACAGTTTGAATCCCGCTGACTACTTCCACTAGATAAGATTGAGAGTCAGCAAAACGCATATTTCTCTGTTTGATCAGGCGCAGCACCAGCGGATTGATTAGAATAATCATCAGCCCCAGTATCGGTACCACTGCCAAAGATACAAAGGTTAGCTGCACGCTGTAAGAGAGCATAACGGCGACGTAAACCACCGAAAATACCGCATCGAGAACCACTGTCAGAGCTGTACTCGTCATGAATTCCCGAATCTGGCCCATCATGCTGAATTTGTAAACCAGATCTCCCACGCGCCGATTGTCAAAGTAATTCTGGGGCAGCCGGAGCAAGTGGTCGATTACCTCCGCACTCAATTTGACATCGATGCGGTTTGAGGTGTCTATAAACAAAAAGGTACGCAAACCGTTGAGCAGTCCTTCAAACAGAGCAACACCTAACAGAAATGCCCCCAAAATATCCAAGGTGTCAATGCTGCGCTGACCTAATACTTTATCAATAATTACTTGGCTGATTAATGGGTTAGCCAGACCAAATAACTGTACAAAAAACGAAGCGAGCAACACCTCAAAAAACACTGTCTTGTGTTCCATGAGCGCCGGCACAAACCACCAGAAGCTGAACTGCTCTTTTTGTTCGACTTGCGGAGCTTGCAGCAGCAGGACTTCTCCTGATTCTCCCCAGATTTCTTTAAACTGAGGTATCCGTTTCCGCATCAGCCCCTGTTCGGGCGTGGCTATCACCAATTCTTGCTCGGTGATGCTGTAAATAATGGCAAAGGTATCTTGCCATTTAATCATTACCGGGGCTTTGATGCGGTTGATGGCTTCTGCTGGCACTTGCGCTAATTGAGGCGTTAGGCCGATGCTTTGGGCGATCGCCCCGCAGGCTTGCATACTGATAGAACCAGCCGTTTTTAACTGATTTTCTAGAACTTTGCGGATGATATCTCGACGAAATTTTAGACCGAAATACTTGCTCAACATCTGGAAGCAAGCTAGCGGGCCCTCAATCTGCCCTTTGGCGCGGAAAACTGGGTATCTCGCCGAATCCTTTGGTTGGTCGGTGCCTGGTTCTGGGGGACGATCGGGGGCTATCTTAATGTCGAGCAATTGGACGGCCGGATTCTGGCTGTCGACAGCAGGCTCTGTCGTCCCATTTAATGGGTCTAGCTCTGGTTGGGGTTCTGGGGGTTCCCGGAAGCCGACCAAGCGGGCGCCGAGGCGACCTTCTACTTTTAACGATTTGGCTGCGTTTTCTACAGAGAAGCGGCTGCCGGTGGGAAAGTCGCCCAAGACGCCGCTGCTGACGAGCCAAACTCGATCGGCATCTAGCTCTTTGGCGAGGTCTTGAGTTTTTTTGTTGCCGTTTGGCACGTTGACAACTGTCGCGTCTTGCCAAGCTTGCAGGGTGAGTTCCTTGAGATTGGAAGTGCCGTCGGCTTGGCGCTGCAACTCCAGGCTCAACAGTTCAAATACTTCGCTCAAGGAACTGTGTTCGCGAAAGGCTTCTCCAAATGTCGGCTGTTTTTCCAGTACGCTCAGGAAATCTTCGGCAGGTAGGACGATCGCGATCACATCTGTAGAGGCGATCGCCGTCTCGCAGGGAACTCCCCTGAGCAAGCCAGCCCAGCCGAGAATTTCCTTCGACTGCACCAAGCGCAAACTTACGTGGCGCTGCGAGCGCTGGTCAAAGCCGAGGAGCCTGGCCTGGCCTTGATAGATAATTGCCACCTGAGTGGGCATTTTTTCCCGTTCAAACAGGGGTTGCCCCGTCCGGTAGCCGAGGAGTTGGCATTTAGCCACCAAGGCTGACAGAGCCGTCTCTGAGAGTCGGTCAAACGGAGGTGTTTTAGCTAGGAAATCCTGAATCTGGGAGAGGGAAACAGCGGAAGAAGTCATCCAATTTTAGATTTTAGATTTTAGATTTTAGATTGAATCCACAGATGAATCCAGGGGGTTTTTGTCAGGATGCTACGCTTTTTCAAGTCTCCACGGATAAATCCGGGGGCCCCTGACCAAATTGCTCGATCGTCATGATATTGAAGACACGGAGGAGAGGGGCTGTAGCGGGCCTATTTGCGATATCTGTTCGGCGAGCCAGCTTTCAAAGAGTTCGTTAATCAAGTGCAGCCGCATCGATTCATCGAGCTGGGCCGGCATGAACTTTTCTAGTCGAATAATCACCATCCATTCTGCCAGAGGACGCGGCGTCCAGAGTTGATTTGGCTGGCTGACGGACAAAAGTTTGCTGATTGCCGGGTGCGGCTGCGAGAGCGGTACGGGGCCCAACAAGCCGCCGGACTTGGACTCTGGCCCTTCGGAAAAGTCGCGAGCCACTTCGGCAAAGGTTTGTTCTCCTTCGAGGATGCGAAAGTAAAGTTCGTTTGCCAGCGCTGGATTTTTGGTGCGTATCAAAGAATAGACTACGTGGTCTAGGCTGGCTTTGCGGGTTAAAAAATAATTATCTACTTTAGGTCTCCAAGTGGCTTGCTTAAATTTTTCGATCAGCAAGGGCCTAACTGCCATCTCTTGAAGTTCTTCTTCCGTCATGTTTTGGCTGCGCAGCCAAGCTTCTTTCGCTTCGGGGGCTGTCAGTTGGTGTTGTGCCAGAAAGTTCTCGACGGCGGAGTGGCGTTCTTCGTCGCTGCAACTAAAAGATGCGATCGCTTGGTCTACTATTACACCGCGCAAGAATTGCGGCATCAACTGGTACCGCTTCAGGAGCGATGGCATATCCTGAGCTTGCAGTAATTTATCGCCTATTTGAAAAAGTCCTGTCATTTTTTTATCTCCAACTGACTTGCGCTTCCCCTTTTAATTTAGCTGTGGCAGGAAAAGAGCGACAACCACTAACCCGTCGATTCCCCGATGATAGCAGGCCGTCAGTGGGCTAGCGCTATTGCTGTCTATTTCTTGACGATCTGCCGAAGGAGGGGTTCCCCGCCCGCCTCACAATGGTACCGGGATAAGGCGAGAGTGGGAGAATGTCCGAGCGGCAAAATCTTTCTTCTGCCATCTTTCTTCTGCCATCTTCCTTCTTCCCTCAACATCCATCCGTTAAATCCCGTACACTGTTTCGTTGCCTTTCTTCCTTCTTGCTTCACTCTCGGAATAGTCTTTCAAAGAGTGTTCCGAGTTGCGTCGAGCAAGCGCGAGTGTCGAGATGTTTGGGGTTTGCCGCCATTTTTTGCTGGATTCGCGCGCGGTAGTGCCGGCGCAGTTCTGGGTGGGTTCCCAGTGCTGTACTCAGCTCTACATAAGACTTCTCGCTGTTTGCTACCAGTTCCGGAAGTAGCAGTTCTTCGAGCACGGAGGCTGATTGTCGCGATCGAGTTGTTTGCCCTTTTCTTACCACTACAGGCAACCCGACCAACAGCGCTTCTGCTAAGGATCTGACATCGCTGTATGGATAGGAGTCTAAATATATATCAGCCAATTCCAGACATTTTATGCAATCGGCGCGAGATGGCAGCGTTTTAATCACAACTAAGCGCTTTTTGTCAATCCCAAATTCGGCAAAGAGCGATCGAATGTGTTTGTAAAAAGGCACCGTCGGATAGTTTCCATTGCCGGAACTAAAGGGATACAAAACTAAAATAGAATTCGGTACGGCAGCAATAATTTTTGCCCAAGTTTCTCTCACTTCTGGGATAATTGTAAAAGCTTGAGCGCCGGACACGAACACTACAGATTCGTCGGTGGCTCCCCAACTTCTGCGAGTCGGTTCAACTGTGGCAGGTGCTGAGCCTACAGTATAGCTTAAACAAACTCCCGAGCCTTTTAAAGTAATTAATTTTTCGCGAAACTCCGCAGCAGCACCTGCGGGCAATGTCAAATCTCCGGCAATGAAATAATCGATATTTCGGGTTCCGGTGGTTGCGGGTGTTGACGCATTCGTAGCTATTTGCACCCGCGCTAGTCGGTGCAGGCACACCAGCGCGCTTGGTTGGGAAGTGTCGGCGGTATTGGTGCAGATTAGCAAAATATCTAAATCGTGCGATCGAATTTCTCGGACTTGATTTGGCAAATCTTCTGAGAGTTGCACCAGTTTGTCAGCGCAATTCCCGCAATATTTCCCCAGTCGCTCGTCTTGTACCTGGAAATGGTACACGATAATTTCAAATTTGCTTCTGTCTAAATATTCAAAACTCGAAATGGCAGCACGAGTCTCGGATTCATCACTAATTTTATCGAGCAAAAACCCTACTCTAATTTTAGTTTTTCCAGCTTCTATATGAGCATAATTCCAGTCTATTCGACAGCCCATATTTTTCAAATAAAATTCTAATATCTCAGCTCGCTGCGTCAATATATCGAGCAGATTTGCCTCGCTCAAATACAAAGCTTTGAAGCTAACATTCTGCGCCATAAATGCTGCCAAATAACGCCATAGTTCAGAATCGGGAAAACTGGCGATATTAGCAGCGACGTACTTGATTAGCTGCTGGAAATATTCAGAGTACCTTTCAACTTCCCACTTTTCTTGAAAATAACTGGGAGACTGAAATAAGAATTTCAGAAAATCGTCAAAAAACCACTGGGGAATCGCTGCATTTTTATACTCAAGCGGCAACTGATAAGCGTCGCGGTACAGCATCGCTGCTAGGGGATATTGCATCTTATCGGCAATTTCCCCTGCTTCAGCAAGTTTCGAGGATAACTGCTGGACAAAACTTTCTTCTGACTCAGTTAAAGTTTCATTTTTGAGACCGCTATCTAGTAGCAATTTATGAGCTTTCCCCGCTTCTTGCGAGTAAGCACTTTCTAAATTTTCCGCTGGGAAATTCAGCCAATTTCTAGCTATCTGTTGGCGGTCTTGCCGCAGTTGCGCGAGAATAGACTGGTTTGATGGCGATTTTTTGTACTGCTCAACCAGTGCTGACAAGTCAGATGTCCTAGGCTGGGTTCTTAATGCCAATTTATGGCTGATTGTCTGTTTGATTTGTTGATTCAGGAAGCTGTAATCAGGACTATTTAGTAGTTTATTGTAAAATCTGACTACATCCTTATGATTTTCCCCAGCAGCGAAGTTTTTCCAAGTTTGTTGTTCGGGATGAATCCGCAGGGACGACAGTTTTTCGTCTACAAATCCGATGTGATAATTCCCCATAATTCGCCACCACATATCTAAGTCTACATACTGAGATAATCCCGAATCAAATAATCCTATTTCGCTAAAGACTCGGGCGGCAATTAAGACGGTACTCGGTTCGCCAATTTTGTTTATGGGGTTGCTCAAGCAGTTAGTATCTGCCAGTAACTCTTTTCCGGGCTGAATAGATTTTAAATTCGACCAACTTTTATGCAAATCTTTAATTGATTGGGAAGCTCTCCGCAAAATCGGGTTAGATTCATCTTCAGCTATGGTGATGTCGCGCGGGGAGAAAACCATACCGATTTCTGGGTGTTCTTGGGCGACTGCGACCATTTTCTCAATACATCCTGGTGCGAGCAAGTCGTCTTGAAAGAGAAATTTAATGTATTGACCTTTTGCTTGGGATATGCAGAAGTTCCAGTTTTGTGATAAGCCGTAGTTGCGGTGCAGTACGATGCGGAAATCGAGTGAGGTTTGTAATTGGAATGATTGGGCGATCGCAATTGTGCGGTCTGTGGAGCCGTCGTCGGATATAATCAGTTCTATGTTAGAGTAGGTTTGGGCCAAAGCACTTTTGATTGCTTCCCCAATAAATGCTTCTCCGTTGTATGTCGGAATGCAGATGCTAACCTTCGGCTGCTCGTTTCGCAGTTCTCCTTTTGATTGAGTTTGTTGCTTTGATTGTGGCAAGTTAGGCGTAATTTTGGCAGACTTCGCTTTGGCTGTTCCTGACAGAGGTATGCTTTGAAAGTTATCCGTAATCTCGGCAATATATTCGAGACGTTTTCTAATTTTATTCCCTGTAACTTGCGGGTTGAGTAAAGTCTTAATTTCCTCAGCAGCTATCGCTCCAATTTGTTTAGCCTCCCGGTAATTGTTGAAGACGTACCGCATTAAATTAGCAGCGTGTTCGACATCCGCTTCGGCCCAAACATTGCCTTTTTTGTAAGGCCCGCAATCTTTCTCAATTGGGATTAACTTATACTTGACTAAATAGCTGTTGCCAAGATTCATAAATTCTGTATTTGATGAATAGCCGGTGGCAATTACGGGTTTGCCGTAAAACATCGCTTCAGCCATTGTTAAGCCAAATCCTTCGCAGCGGTGCAGGGATAGATAACAGTCGCAATTGTACAGCAAACCGTTAATTTCATTTTTGGACAAATACCCGTCTAGATGTTTGATATTTGAAGAATTTTCTAGGGCATAATTTAACAATTTTTGCTGCTCAATATTTTTGTCAGAGTTGGAAGATTTGAGAATTAACAATACGCGGTCATCTTCGCCAAAAGCTTGTTTAAATGCTTGAATGACCGCTAAAGGATTTTTGCGCTCGATGCGGCTGTAAAAGTCGAATACAAACAAGAAAATAAATTTATCTTTAGGTAAATTCAGTGCTTCTCTGTTAAGGGAAGGTGCGGGGAGAGCAATACTGGGCATGATTTTGATAACGGGAATTGGCGAGACTGCGGAAATTGCCTCGGCGCAATAGTTGCTATAAGTCCATATTTCGTGAAAGTGATTAAAGGCTGGCTGCCATTCAGGAGGAAATGCGGGAAGTTCCCAGGCCCAAAAGCCGATATTGTATTTGTTTTCAAAATAGCTGGAACCTGTATATTTGATAAAGGTTGCAACTTCATCGGCGTTGACTTGAATTAAGTTTACCGGGTGGGGATTGTCTTGGCTAAAATTTTGATAGGTGGTTTCTTGTTTGCGGTGGGGACTGCGGGTAAAATTGTTGATATTGCAGGGAATGTTGGCGGCTTCTGCGGCTCTGATGTTGGCTCGGACACCTTCTCCTATGCCAAATTCGCCGCTGATGTAGCCGGCGATGTTAATTCCTAGATTTGAGTTCATAGTTTATAATGTATTCAGCAAATTGTTGGGTTGAATTTTTGGAAAAAAGCCGAATTAATTGAGAGTCTCAATCGCGCTAAATGAGGGTATGGGTTGAGAATAAATTATAATTTTGCTCAATATTTGCTAAGATATAGCAATCCTTGCAGGATTGGTGAATGAGATTAAATGAACCGCAGAGGGCGCAGAGAACGCAGAGGAAGAGAAGAGAGGGAAGAGAAAGAGTTGGCAACAGAAAATTGGGTGCTTGACAAATGTGCCGATCGCCATTGTATACTGGCATCGCAATGCTAACCTTCGGCTGGTCGTCTGTTGGCATGGGTGGCTCTGTTTTATTTTACGATAAACTAATCAGGAATTTTAGAGAAAGTGATCGATCGCGTCAACCACGACCTCTTGAAGCTGCTACCGCCGGATGCTAAAGTCATTGTTGAAATTGGCTGCGGTACGGGCTCGACGGGCCAAGAGTACAAGCTGATCAATCCCCATTGTCAGTATATTGGCATTGAATGCGATCGAGAAAAAGCTAAAATTGCAGTCGATCGCCTAAACTGGGTGACGTTCGCCAATATTGAAGAAATTGCCATCGAAAGTCTCGACATCGCCCCAGGAACCGTCGATTGTTTGGTTTTTGGCGACTTGCTACCCTACCTCAAAAACCCTTGGGATGTCCTCAAGCAGTACACTGCTTTGCTGAATCCAGAGGGGCAAATTCTCGCCAGAATCCCCAATGTTCAATACTGGCGGCGAATTGTCAATCTGCTGCGCGGACATTGGGAAATTCCCGACAGCAAGATGCAGCACTGGTTTACCCTAGAAAGTATTAAATCACTATTTGCTCAAGCCGGATTGCAGGTTTATGAGTTTCAAGGAAAGGGACACAAAACCGAAAATTTTGTCCACTTTCAGCAATTGCTGCATCCAATGGTACAGGCTTTAGAGCTAACATCGAGCAGTTTTGCTACGGAAACGGGTGCTGAATATTATATCGTGCGATCGACCAAATCGACCGTACCTGCGCGCAGACTGCTGATTCAGACTATCATTATGGCTCCTACAGGGTGCGATCGCGTGCGAGTTTTGGAACCGGACAAATTTAGCGCCACAATTCCCGGTGTCCGCACCGTATCCGGCGTGAAAGCAGCAGAATTAATTCCGCCCCTGTCTGGAGAAGAAAAAGTCTTCATCTGGCAGCGGACAATCATGCAATATCCCGCCTATATTCCCCAACTCAAAGAACTGCTTCAACAAGGCTATTTAATAGTAGCCGAAATTGACGATAATCCCGCCCGCCGCCGCGAATACGCCGACAATAATTACCTCAGCTATCGCGGCTGTCACTGCGTTCAAACTTCTACAGAACCGCTAGCAAAAATTTTACGGCACTACAATCCCAATGTCGCCGTATTTCCCAATCAATTAGCTTATCTACCTCCGCCGCGAATTTATCCGGCAGAAGATACAGTCACAATTTTTTTTGGTGCCCTCAACCGCGAAAAAGATTGGCAGCCGATTATGGCAGCGCTAAATCGAGTTTTAGTTGCACACAAACACCAGATTCGAGTTAAAGTAATCCACGATCGCAGATTTTTTGAATCCTTAAAAATACCACAAAAAGAATTTGAACCCTTTTGCAGTTACGAACGGTATCAAGAAATTATGTACAGTTGTGATATCGCTCTGTTGCCGCTCGTTTCCAACCCGGTTAACGAAATGAAATCCGACTTAAAATTTATTGAATGTGCAGCGCGGGGAGTAGCGGTGCTGGCAAGTCCCACCGTGTACGAAAATTCGATTGTCGAAGGTGAAACCGGATTGATTTATAGATATGAAAACGAGTTTGAAACCAAACTAAATTCGCTGATATCTGACACTTCTGGGCGCCGGGAAATAGCCGCGAATGCTTACGAATGGGTGCGCGACAACCGCTTGCTGTGCGGGCACTACCGGCAGCGGCGAGATTGGTACTTACAAATGCGGGACGAGTTGCCACGTTTAAATGCTGAGTTGCGCGATCGCCTGCCCGAGTTATTTGGTGACTAAATGCGGTAAGATTTATAGGCGTTATTGTGCGCTCTTTCTGTTTTATTGTTTAATTGTTTAAATTTTAAGTCTTACTCCACACCAATGCGAATTCTATTCACTATTGCTCACTTTTACAATCCCAGCGGCGACGGGAAACACGCTTCCCAGCGAAACGATCCGCAACCGCGACTAAATGCTTTAACCAGTTGCGTGACATCGCTGCAAGCTTTGTACGGCAAATCTCAGTCCATGATTGACATTCGCGAATGTGCAACTATCCCAGCCAATCAATCTCAACAGCACGAAATTGACATTGTTATTTGCACTACTCAAGGCTATCATCTGTTGCCTCAACTGCCAGTGCAGCCCAGATGTTTTATGCACCACCCTACAAAATGCGAACCGCTGCTGTTGGGGTTTGAATGTCAAGCAGTTTTGCGAGCGTGTCTTGCCAAATACGATTATTTCTGTTACTTGGAAGATGATTTAGTTCTCCACGATCCGTGGTTTTTTAGTAAATTAAAGTGGTTTACCCATCATGCAGGAAATGGGAATTTGCTGCAACCTAATCGCTATGAAGTATCGCCTCAAGGGGCTGTTTTTAAAGCATATGTTGATGGTGATTTAGCGGAAGCAGCTACTTCTCCGTTTCAAAATGTAGAGGAACAGCGGCAGTTAATGGGAAAAATTATGGAACAAACAATCGCTTTTGAGCGCGCTTTGAATCCTCATTCCGGCTGCTATTTTTTGAATGCCGAACAGATGGCACACTGGGCTAAGCAGTCTCATTTTTTGGACAGGGATACTAGCTTTATCGGCCCGCTGGAAAGCGCCGCGACTTTAGGGATTATGCGGACTTTTAGAGTTTACAAGTCAACTCCTGCTTATGCTAATTTTTTGGAAATTCAACATTTTGGAGCGGGTTTTCTGAAGTTGATTGGTAATAAGGTGAGGGTGCGACAAGAAGGATGAGTTAAGATATTCAGGTAAGCTGCAATACTTGAGAGGTAGCATGACCCCGGCAACCGAAAAAATTGTCCTTCCCTCTCCTTTCCCCGACCACACTCAACTGCCAGAGGAAGACGGCACTTTTGTGAAGAATTTTCAAGAGCATCCCCAGAGCATTATTTTGACTGATTCTATTGGGTCGGTATTGCAACGGCTTCATCCCGATGGGCAATATGCTATAGGGCAAGACTGTGGCATCTATTGGCGAGAAACAGACCCGCTTGAAAAGGGAGCAGAAGCTCCTGAGTGGTTCTACGTGCCGAACGTGCCACCAAGACTAGGAAATCAGATTCGTCGCTCTTACGTGCTGTGGCGCGAATTCATGGCTCCGATGATTGCTTTGGAGTTCGCATCGGGAGACGGTTCTCAAGAGCGGGACACAACGCCACTATCGTACTCAGAAGTCGAATCGGCGCCAAGACCTGGGAAGTTTTGGGTCTATGAGCGGATCGTGCGGATTCCGTATTATGGCATCTATGAGATCAATAGTGGCAGGCTGGAGGTTTACAGCCTGAACAATGGGTTTTACCAGCAGTTGCTTCCGAACGATCGCGGTCATTATCCGATCGCGCCCATGGGCGTAGAATTAGGACTGTGGCAAGGCAGTTATCAAAACCAGACAATGCTGTGGCTGCGGTGGTGGGACAGCGAGGGCAATTTGCTGCTGACAGGTACAGAACGAGCTGCTGTCGAACAGCAACGAGCTTCCTTAGCAGAGCAGGCTTTGAGTGTAGAAGCCCAAGCACGGCGGGATGCCATCCCTCGGTTGTTGGCAATGGGATTGAATACACAGCAAGTGGCAGAAGCACTCGGTTTATCAGTAGAGGAAGTTAGGCAGCATTCACAATCTTAAGGTTGCTTTTGATTAAGAGACTATTGACTTGTAGGGTGCATCTCACATTTTGCACCATTCTCAGGAACAGGCAAGATATTCTCAGGAACAGGCAAGATGCCTGTTCCACAAAGAATGAGTTTTCTTGTGGGGTGGACATCCTGCCCGCCCGTAAGTCCTACTATTTTACAGCAGTTAAAACATCGAGGAAGTTAGGCAGCATTCACAATCTTAATGTTGCTTTTGATTAAGAGACTATTGACTTGTAGGGTGCATCTCACATCTTGCACCATTCTCATGTACAGGCAAGATATTCTCATGAACAGGCAAGATATTCTCATGAACAGGCAAGATATTCTCATGAACAGGCAAGATGCCTGTTCCACAAATAATGAGTTTTCTTGTGGGGTGGGCAGGAGAGCCCGCCCGTAAGTCCTACTATTTTACAGCAGTTAAAACATCGCCGATTTTAACTGTGCCGCTGTTGATAATTTTGGCTAAAACTCCAGTTTGTGCGTGACCGAATTCCTTTTGGAGTAAACTGAGTAGGGAAATATCCCGATCGCCTGTTTCTGGATTCACTTCTATATTGACGCAGCGACCGATTCGTGCTGTAACTTCTATGCGCGCCGTGCCTAATTGAAACTGTTTTCCGATCAACTCAAATTCTGACCAAGCTGCCATACCTTCTAGCACAATGTTCGGGCGAAATCGGCCCACGTCAATGTTTTGAAGAGCGATTTCTGTTAATTCGTCTAATGTGGCTTGACTGAGTAAAGAAATGTGTACGGGTTCTCGATCGGGATAACGAGTTTCGCCGCTGGTGTCGCCGACTAAGTGCAAAGGTGCAAACTGCGGGTGTCTCGCTTCTTTTGTGGGTTCAATTGCCGCCAGATATTCTGTGAAAAAAGTGCCGATGCGATCGCGCCCCGCTGCTGTATTCGTTTCTGCGGATAACACTGCAACTCCTTGACGCTGGACTGTTAAAACGGCCGTTTCCGGTTGATAATGACATTCTAAAGCTGCTAACAGAGGCCAATCGTTTTGAACCGCAAAATATTTTTTGCTCATCCAAGGCATATTTTGGGCGGGCATCTTGGCAGCTTCCAGATTATCTGCAAACATTAAGGCAAAAGCTCGATCGCCCTTAATTCCGTGTCCTGCTGTTAAAGCAAACTCCGACATTTCTTGCGGTGTCAGCCCTTTAATTGGATAAATAAATAACTGTTTTATTGTTGCTACTGTCATATTTTTTTAGCTGCGCTTCCATTTCAACTGAACTCTTGTCCCCCCCTTACTAAGGGGGGCTAGGGGGGTCCAAGCTATTTCACACACATTAATAAAATTGCGATAAAAACCCGATTAAGCTAGCAATTCATAGCGGCGGATATCTGGAGGCCCAACGGCCAAACCGTCTAATTTCTTCACGGCGTCTTGAATGTGAGTTGAACCGAGATGTTGTTCGAGCAAAGCTACACTTTCCCACTCTTCAACAAACGTAAAATCTGTGGGATCGGCTTGATTTTGCAGGAGTTCGTATGTGATGCAGCCTTTTTCTTTGCGAGTTGGCTCTATAATGCTCAGCAGCAGAGATTTAAGTTCTGCTACTTTGTCGGGAAAGGCAGCAAGGCGGGCGACTACTCGCAAGGTTGTTTTGGACATAGGAGAAAAAAGAAACAGATATGACGAGCGAATTTACCGCTTGCTATGAGGCAAACTCAACAAAACACGATTTTACTTAAAATAACCTAAACAGGTCGATCGGTCAATCGATTTTAGATTTGAGATTTGAGATTTTAGATTAAAGAATTGAAGCATTGACCCCACGGAGAAATTCGGGGGGCAAGTTTCATCGGATACAGGTTTTTTATTTCTGGACGGATGAATCCGGGGGCTTGTATCCTGGATGCTTTCGGTCAACCGCAGTAAAATTAGTCCAGGACGCGCTCAAATCTCAGCAACCCGGTTTTTTTGGGAAGTCTTCGTTACCAACCGCATATCGTCGTATAAACCGGGTTTCTTGGTATATTTTGGCGAATACTGGAGCAACTCAATCTTTGGGATAAAATCGCTTTTTTTCTGTAGAATATTCCCAGGCGATCGCTTCCGGGTCTTTTTCGCGGCTCCACTGAGCAAACTCCGGCTTAACTTTCCACTTGCCGATCGTACTTGCGTGAACTTTGAACCTGCGGGAGAGTTCCGTCTGGGTAAAAGAGATTTTGGGTTTTGCAGGAGTCTGGGTTTGAGCAATGGGGAACAAATTTGGTTTTTTCTCTTGTGTTTTTTCCCGATTGATGGGATGCTCTTGAACAGCTACTGCCGCATTAGGTGTTTCGCTTTGATTGACAGTTGGGGCTATTTGAAAATAATACAAAATTCCGCCTTGTTCCGTCACTTCAAAATCCGCTGCAAACTCAGAGGCCCGTTCGTCGAGATACTCTTGAACCTTTTCTCCGGGGAGTTTCGCATTCATCGCCAAATCCAAAGCCGTCACTCGCCCTTGATTTTCCTTGATCAACTTGTAGAAAACCGAGTCTAAATGAGCGAGTTTATGTTTTTGCTGCTGCTGATAGAACCTGCAAGCCCAAGCAATGCCCGCTGTGGTGGCGATCGCCCAAAACATCTTTCCCGACTCGAAACTGGCAACCGCCGTCAAGGAAATAGGCAAAAGCAGGGTAAGATATCCCCAAATGCTTCCCTTCTTTAGGTTATTGCTGTCTTTGACCATAGTTCCCAAACAGGTACGTAGTTTAGCTTAGTAGAGCGTGTCTGAATGCCGCGAAAGTTTTTTGACTGTCGATATATCGATCGGCTAATCGCCCATCCGCCCAAAAATGGATACAGACCCCCCAGGACCTTGAGTGGTGATTCCCAAATTTTAGACTTTTGTTGAATATCTAGATTCATTGCTGGAAGTCAATCTAAAATCTCAAATCTCAAATCTCAAATCGGCTGACGCACTCTACTACACAATCCCAGAATCTACTTTTTTTTGCAACCGAGGGTTCATGTACTTTTTTCGCAAACAGATTGCCATCTTGCTGATAGTTGTTGCTTGCTGTACGCTGACTATTAGTTGCAGCAATAGCCGAGCTGTCCAGTGTACTAAATTTACTGCAATTATCACCAAAGGGAACGCTCTCATTGATGTTAAGAAAGACCGCAACGATGCTGCAACGACCAAGAACTTAGCTAAGGACTTGAACCAAACAGCGAAAGAACTTGAGGCTCTGCGAATCACAGATCAAACCCTCAAAGAAATTCAGGGCCAGTCGGTTAAATCCTTCCAGGAAATGGGTCAAGCACTCGGCGACATAGGCCGAACTCTTGAGGCAGGAAATCTGGCTTCTACAAGTATAGAAGGTCGAGTGCAAATCCAAACAGCTCAAGCAGATTTTATCAGAGCCGGACAGCAGGCGAATCAAGCAGCCGAAAATCAAGACGCTTGGACTGACAAACTGATTAATTATTGTAACAGCCGTTCCTAAACGCTAATAGTTTTGAGTTTGGAGATTGCAACGCGATCCGCTCTCCAAGGCTGCGCCGTGCATGAGTTTTGGAAGGCGGATCCTTCACCGGGCATTTACTAATTCCCAATTACCCATTCCCAATTACCCATCCCCAATTTTAGTGATGAATTTCTAGATTCAAAATATAGCGACCGAGTTGCACTTTGTCCGACCACAACTCATATTCTAACCGCAGGTGTTCCGGTTCCGGCTTTCCTGTCAGCGTCAAGTTGCGAGTGAAGTTACGGAGTCGCAACTGTTCGGGAGTCGCCAGCGATTCGCCCTGAAGCCAATAACGGCTCAGCCCGTACATTTCTCGTTCCCAGCAGTGGCGGTAACTGTATTTGCCGTTTCCTTGCATGGTCATAATGACTCGATAGGGTGAAACTTCTAGCCAGAGCAACCGGGGTTTTGTAGTTGGGGGTAAGATTGTAACTTGCTCGCCAGATTCGTCGGAGTCGTCGGAAAATTCGCGATCGATTATTGCTGGTTCGTGCAACAACAAGTGAAAGCGATCCCGGTCTTTTTGATAAAGCGTACCAGCGGTTTCAACGACTGACCACAAAGGTAAATCTGTGGATACTAGCGATAAACTTACAGGCTTGCGGTGATGGGTCAGCATAAGCAAAAGTGTAGGGGTTGTTGTGGATCGGGTAGTTTGAGATTTGAGATTTTAGACTTTAGATTTTAGATTGGCTGGGTTCCAAATTCCGGAGCTTTTGCTTAAAAAAATGAAAAACCTACAACTCGCAATCGAAAATCTAAAATTGTTCAGTCAAAATTCAATCATCTGGTCGATAACTGAGAGCAGAACATGAAATAAGGGCAGATAGACAGATAGTATTTGTCAGGGCCCCCATAGGGGGCTAGAAACCCGGTTTCTACGAAATTTTGCATTTAGTAATGATAAATATACGAAGAAACCGGGTTTCTGATGTCGCAAGTGCGATCGCGAACTATTTGTGAAATTAAGGTGAAATTAAGGTAAAATCCGTGCAGTTGCGCCCGCTTTTTCTTGTCGCTGACAACTGACAGCGCACTGTCCCGGCGAGTTTAATCAGCCTTGGAGTTAACCGGACACATTGGGAAAAAACCCGCAGGGATACCAGAAGACGACTGACTTAGGACTGGGAAAAAGGTAGGATAGCTAACGCCATCCCATCCTAGTTTATCTCAATGCAAGCTGACATTATAACTACTTCGCTTCTTGACAAAACTCAAACTTTAAGCATTCAAAAACCTGCCTCGGGCTTGTCCCTGGCGGGGAGGATTCGAGTTCCCGGCGATAAGTCGATTTCTCACCGAGCTTTGATGTTAGGTGCGATCGCCCAAGGTGAAACTACAATTGAGGGACTGCTGCTAGGAGAAGACCCCCGCAGCACGGCTAAATGTTTCTCGCTCCTGGGAGCCAAAGTTTCTGAACTCAACGCGGAACGGGTGAGGGTCCGGGGCGTCGGAATTGGCGAGTTAGAGGAGCCTGTGGAAGTCTTGGACGCGGGTAATTCCGGCACGACGATGCGGCTAATGTTGGGAATTTTAGCCTCTCATCCGGGGCGTTTTTTTGCGGTAACGGGTGACAGTTCTTTGCGATCGCGCCCGATGTCGCGCGTCATTAAACCGCTGCAACAAATGGGAGCGCAAATTTGGGGTCGAAAAAGCAATTCTTTAGCTCCTTTAGCGATACTCGGACAGCAGTTAAAACCGATTCACTACCATTCTCCGATCGCCTCGGCTCAAGTTAAATCTTGCATTTTGCTTGCCGGTTTGATGGCAAGCGGAGAAACTACAGTCACAGAACCCGCCCTGTCGCGGGATCACAGCGAGCGGATGCTGCGAGCGTTTGGAGCCCAATTGAGCGTCGATCCAGAAACTTGCAGCGTGACAGTCACTGGGCCGACACAACTGCAAGGGCAGAATGTGATCGTACCGGGGGATATTAGTTCGGCGGCTTTTTGGCTAGTTGCTGGGGCGATCGTCCCGGGTTCCGAGCTCGTAGTCGAAAATGTCGGCGTCAACCCAACTCGTACAGGCATTTTGGAAGCTTTGGAGATGATGGGCGCCGACATTGAACTGCAAAATCAGCGAGAGGCCGCTGGGGAACCGGTAGCGGATATTTTGGTTCGCAGTTCCGGGCAATTGCGGGGATGCACCATTGCTGGCGACTTAATTCCCCGACTGATTGACGAAATCCCGATTTTGGCCGTAGCGGCAATCTTTGCATCGGGTACTACAATAATTCGAGATGCGGCCGAGTTGCGAGTCAAAGAGAGCGATCGGCTGGCCGTAACTGCTGCCGAACTCAACCGCATGGGAGCCAAAATTTCCGAGTTACCCGACGGTTTAGAAATTACCGGGGGAACTCCTTTGACCGGCGCGGATGTTGACAGCTACACCGACCACAGAATAGCGATGAGTTTGGCGATCGCAGCCCTCAACGCCACAGGTATTACTACCATTCACCGGGCAGAAGCTGCTGCCATTTCCTACCCCGACTTTACCGCCACTTTGCAACAAGTTTGCCATCCAAATTGAGAGCGGGAGAGTGGGAGAGGGGGAGAGGGGGAGAGGGAGGAGTGGGAGATTAGGAAAGGGGAGAGTGGGAAAAATCCTCTTTATTCCTTCTTCCTTCTTCCTGACATCCGTTACATCCGTTACATCCGTTACAGAATCCGTTGCCGAACTTCCCTCTTCATTCTTCCTTCAACATCCGTTTAAGAATCTTTACCTACAACTTGTTCTTTTAAAGAATCAATTTCCGTTAACAACTCTTGGCGGTTAGAAGCCTTGAGCAGATAGCGGTAAACAAACCAACCCGTATATCCCATCCCAATCAACTCAAAAACGGGAGCTACCAAAGGGACATCATTAAGAGCACCTAAAACTCCCAGCATTACCTTAATACTAATACCGCCTGCCAGAATTAAACCAACAGTTATGAGGGGCTTTTGGTAGTCATCAAAAAAATTGGAGACATAGGTTGGAAGTTCCGACAAAATTTTCAGAACTTGGTCTTTAATATCTTGGAACTGGCTCGTCGGTGTTTCTACGGTTGTCACTGTAGTCATGACCCCCGGTTGGTCAGGCACCAGGTCTACTGTGACGACGTCAGTCACTGTTTGTGCCTCGTCAGAAAAGTTAGCTTGTGTCATTTGATACTTCCTCCGGTGTCAAGTATAATTGCAGGCTTTGAGTGGCTGCCAGTAATTCTCCGGCAATTAGCACAGCATTTGCGCTGCCGGGGCTAATTGATGAGACTAAGGCAGAACTTCACAAATTGCAAGCAAAAATAAGGATAAGACTTGATTGTAAACAATTTCCCTCGTTGCCAAATCGGTCTTTTGACTCATCTTTTCACTCGATCGAGGTCGATTTGATTCGCGCAAGGGCGTCCTTGTTCAAAGTCGGTGATATTGCCGATCGTAGTTTCGGCGATATTTTTCAAAGCTTCCTCGGTGAAGAAAGCTTGATGTCCGGTAATCAGGACGTTCGGGAAAGTCAGCAAGCGCTGAAATACGTCGTCTTGAATAACGTGATTTGACAAATCCTCAAAAAACAGATCCGTCTCTTGTTCGTACACATCTAAGCCGAGGTAGCCAATTTTACCAGACTTCAGTGCTTTGGTAACAGCTTTAGTGTCAATCAACTGACCGCGACTGGTATTGATCAGCATCATCCCCGGTTTCATTTGCTCGATCGCCTCTGCACCGATCAAATGGTAAGTTTCCGGCATCAGCGGACAGTGGAGGCTGACAATATCAGAGGCAGCGAACAGTTCCGGGAGTGCGACGTATTCCATGCCTAGGGCGAGGCAATCTACGTTTTGGAAAACATCGTATCCCAGCAGGCGACACCCGAATCCGTGCAGAATTTGGCCAGTAATTGCGCCAATTCTGCCAGTGCCGACGATTCCCACCGTTTTCCCGTGGAGGTCAAAACCCAACAAGCCGTCTAGGGCGAAATTGCCTTCGCGAACGCGGTTGTAGGCCCGGTGGATTTTGCGGTTGAGGGACAACATCAAAGCGACTGCGTGTTCCGCGACGGAGTAGGGAGAATAAGCAGGAACTCGGAGGAGAGTTAAGCCTAAATCGCGAGCTGCTGCTAAATCCACGTGATTGAATCCGGCGGATCTCAGGGCCAGCAAGCGGACGCCTTTTTCGGCGATCGCCCCGAGGGTTTTCGCGTCCAAGCAGTCGTTCACGAACGCGCAGACGGCCGGAAATCCAGCAGCCAAAACGCTGGTTTCCAGGGTCAGATGCGGTTCAAAAAAAACCAACTCGTGTTGACCGCCGACATTGGCTGCTGTCAGAAAAGTGCGATCGTAGGATTTGGTATTAAATACGGCTACCTTCATGATTTTTGCCTGCAAATCCAGTAATAGTTGGCAGTTCTTCCCAGCTTAGCTCCAAACCTTAGTTTTTTTAATTAAATGTATTAAACTAGACTAAGCCGTAATCATTAATCTGCCATCACCGAGGAGAAAAGCAAATGCGTAAACAACTCAAAACAGTCCTATATGAAATTTTAGAAGTCTCAGACAGCACTAATTTCTACAGCTTAGCCGACGATGTGATTATTTCTTCCTTAATCTTTTTAAACCTTACAGCTTTTATTGCTTCCACTTCTCCCAGCTTTTCCCTAGGATACCAACTCGTTTTTGAATATATCGAAATTATTTCCTCTTTGGTCTTTACACTAGAATATGTTTTGAGGATGTGGGTGTGTACCGTCGATAGCAAATACAGCCACCCGATTTGGGGAAGAATTAAATACGCTCTCACACCGCTGAGTATGATCGACTTAATTTCAATTTTACCCTTTTACTTATTGTTGTTATTTCCCAATTTAAGCTTTGTTTCTATAATTAGCATTTTGCGCTTATTACGCTTGATAAAAATCAGCAGGTATTCTGAGTCAGTGCGAACTTTGGGTTCAGTCTTATACGCGGAAAAAGAGGAATTACTAGCTACCGCTTTTGCCGTTTTTATCTTATTAATTTTTGCATCTAGTCTCATGTATTTTTTGGAATCATCAGCCCAGCCTCAATCTTTTGGGAGCATCCCAGATGCAATGTGGTGGGGAGTTGTGACTCTAACTACTGTAGGTTACGGCGATATTTATCCGATCACTCCTATCGGGAGATTTTTAGGCTCAATATTAGCATTTTTGGGAATCGGAATTTTTGCGTTACCTGCGGGGATAATTGCTGCGGGTTTTGCCGAGGAAGTGCAAAGGAGAAAGCAGGAAAGAATGGCGGCAAATTTAGAGCAATCTGCGAATTATCAATCGGTCAAAAGGCTGGCGGAAATCGAGGTCGGGTTTGACCAAAAACAAAGGGCGATCGCACTTCACCTCGAAAGTTCATCCGAGTTGATGAAAATGTGTGTTCAAACGGCGAAACAGAAATTAGGAAGTGATTTTCAAAATGAACAAATTCTTTGCAGTTTAGCTATTCATCTGTACAAGGAGGCCGTTCGCAAATTCGATTTGTAATTAGAGCTAGATATGATACCTCTTGCAAAAATCGCCAACAATCTTGAAATTATCTGCGTTGCATCTGCGGTTTCCCGATCCCTCAAAGATTTATGTAGTAATAAGTCTATAGCAATCCTAAATCATTTGTGAATTTCTTACTCCCTCCCCTTACCAAGGGGAGGGTTGGGGTGGGGTTAAAAATTTACGATTCCTGCAAGGATTGCTATATGACCTTTCCTATCATGTACTGTAAAATCACCATTATCAAATTTGTAGAGAGGAATAAAATCCTCCCTACCAACCAATATATGATTACCAATCAGGCGGCAAATTGTAATATTCTAGAGTTGATTTATCTGCCAGCAAATCTTTAGTTTTTCGGTCAATTTTAATCTCACCATCCGCCAAAACTAACGCCCTTTGAGTCGTTTTCCCAATCCAATTCAAATTGTGAGAAGCGATCAAAATTACCTCGATCGGCAATCGGGACAAAACTGACGCCAAGTGACGCCGCCACGAGGGATCGAGTCCGTTAGTCGGCTCATCTAAGATTAAAATTGCCGGCTCTAATGCTAAAATTGCTGCCAAGGCTGCTAACCTTCTTTGACCTCCTGAAAGTTCGTGGGCCGAACGGTTGGCAAATTCTACTAAACCGAATTCGTCTAATAGCGATAAAGCTCGATCGCGCGCAACACCCGGCGGCACCCCATAATTGCGCGGCCCGAACATTACATCCTCCAAAATAGTCGGCATAAATAGCTGGTCGTTAGCATCTTGAAAGCAAAATCCAATCAGCCTGCGCGCCTGGGATAAAGTCGCCGGTTCCAGCTTTTTTCCCTGCACTCTAATCTCGCCGGATTGAGGCATTTTTAATCCGATTAAGTTTTCCAGCAAAGTGCTTTTACCAGCACCTGTCAGCCCGAGTAAAGCAACTCTTTCTCCCGGTTGCAAAGTAAAAGAAATTCCTGCCAATACAGGTTGTTGCTGCGGATAGCCGAATACTAAGTCTTGCACTTCGATTGTTGGCACTGATTGGAGATTAGTCATCCGATTTGAGATCTGAGATTTTAGATTATTAAAGAATTGCGACCGCAAATAAATCCGTTCGCAGGTCGATCGGACGCTACGCTACTTACTGCCCAGCGGGTTGCTATCGTAATTTTACTTGATTGAAATCAAAAAAAGAGCCATTTTTTTTAGAGTTAAACCCTTGACTCTCAGCATTTAATCAAGTACCATTAAATAATGGGAGTGGTGGCATTTTTTTATTTTTTGCCACCACTCCCATTATCTAAAATATACCACAAAAAATCCACCCAAGTCAATAGGTAATCCTTCTTTTTTAGGGCCGAGCAGTTATTGACAGTAACCTAGAATTATTGATTCCGAATCAATAGGAAACAATATGAAAGTTTTTTTACCGCAGATAAACACAGATAAACACTTCAGAAATTGCATCAGCGTTCATCCGTGTTCATCCGCTGATATCTGCGGTAAAAAAATCCCAATCTAACTATACCACTCCCCAAATAACTTAGGACAAATTATGGTAGGGAGGACACAGCTATCATCTTAGGAGAAATTTGGTATCAGAAGTCATTTGTTATTAGTTATTTGTTATCCTCAAATTTACAACAACCAATAACCAATAACCCCTTAGAAATTACCATAAGAAGCTATGGTTAATCCGGCAGCCATTAACATAGTTATTGTCAGCCAGAGTCGCTCTTTAGGTGTAGATTTTGAGTCAGCGGGCAAACTTCCTTGATATCCCCGAATTAGCATAGCTGCGTGTACTCTTTCTGCGCGATCGAGACTTCGCAAATAGAGGGCTCCGATCATGGAAGCACTAGCGTAACGCAGCCATCCTCCGGCGCCGGACAAGCCTCGGAGTTGGGCAGATATTTTCATGCGGTTGACTTCGGTCAGCAGGATTTCTAAGTATTGTCCCGTTAAAAGTACAATCTCTTGCAAACCTGCTGGTAGCGGTAATCCTTTGAGGGCGATTCCGAAACTGTGGGGTGGCAAAGTTAGCAGAAAACTGTTCATAATTAGCAGGCAAATTAGGGAACGCAGCAACAGAAAACTGGCGCGTTCCCAACCTTGGGGCAGCACTAATAAGGAGAGAAAAAGCAATTCAGCTCCCAACAGTTGCGCTAGGGTTCGCACCGGAGCCCTGAGCCAAAACGACCAAAAAAGTGCGATCGCCCCATAAATTCCCAGCCACAGCCAAGCGCCAGTCTTCATAAAACCAATGCCGATGACAATTACCAAAGACAGGCGCAATCGAAAAGGTATAGAGAGTTTAGACATCTTTAGGTTTTACCACCAACTGAGCAATGCCAAAGGCAGCGCCGAAGCTGAAGGCAGACCCTAAAAGTCCAGCAATGCTAGTACCAATAGGCTGCTCTTCTAATCCTTTAACTGTGTAATCTGCTAAAGGAGTAGGATTTTCGATCGCCACAGCTTCTTTATCTTTAAAGCCGTATTTTTCGGCTACCGCTTCTAACCCGTCAGGCCAACTTGAAGCAAACAGCGAAAGCACCCCCGAAATTAATAAAACTCCGATTACAGGCACTACCCATTTCTGCAATTGTGGCTGTTCTCCCGGCAGTAAATCCGGGCGCACTTTGACCAGATAAGTTAAAACGCTGCCTGTAATTACCCCTTCGCCAATCCCAATTAAAATATGTACCCCTACCATTGCTGGCAATGCGATATTGAGCGCTACTGTACTAGAAATTGCGAGTTGGATCGCCACACAAATAGAAGCAGCAACGACACTGAGGCCCGCGGCGAGGCCCGCGGCTAGGGGCAAACGATTTCGGGAACCTCCCAAGAGTTGCTGCAACGGCTGCAACAGCCACCAGCCCACCCAAATGCCAACTAGCCCCATGTTAAAAATATTGGCTCCCAGGGCGGTGATGCCCCCGTCGGCAAACAAGACGCTCTGAATTATAAAAACCGTGCTCATTGCCAAAGTTGCCGCCCAAGGGTTCCCCAAAACAACGGATGCCAGCGCCCCTCCCAACAAGTGCCCGCTGGTACCGCCGGCTACGGGAAAGTTGATCATCTGGGCTGCAAACACGAAAGCTGTGGTTAAGCCCATGATTGGGGCTTGTCGGAGTCCAAGACTCGCGCGGGTTCGATTCAGGGCAACTGCAATTACTGCTGCACTTGCTATGCCGGTAGCAATGGCTACTGGCGGTGAAAGAAAACCATCAGGTATGTGCATTCATGTATCCCAAACGAGAGAACTTCCAGCCCTTTAGTCAACTATTTTTTACAAAAATTTACCATCCCCTCTGGGGGCATTGCTGCGATCGAGCGATCGGGAGATTGGCAGCGGGCGATCGCTTATTCGATATAGATTAGCGCCTCAGGGGCTGAATTTTGAGCAGCAGAAATTTTACATTAAATAATCCTGAAGAATTATTCGGATATTTTACCGACAACCCGCACCTTGAAGCTTTTTGATAAAAATTATCAATATTTGTTGACACATTCACACGCAAAATGTATTCACCGTCAAGCTCAAACAAGAATATAAAAAAAATATAAAGAATCAACTGAAAATCTCTAGGATCGGAAACAGCACCTAGTGTGGCCTAGCCGGCCTCCGCCGCAGTAATTAGTGCAGCAATTGGTTGTGTAACAATGATGGTGACTCACCACTTGTCAAACACATCTAAAGCCACATAAAAAATTGTTTGGAATCTCGGTACTTGGATTCCCGGAAACAAAACTGATAGCGAATTGCGGCGAAATATCGGCAGTTACACAGGCAAAGAAACTATCTTGCTTGTGGGTTGCCCGATCAGTTGGTTAATTCGTCATGTTTTATGGAAAAATAAGAATCTTAAAAGCCGCACCATATTTTTCTGGATGTTTGCTTTGTTGGTTGCTTCCACAGCTATATGCTGGCATCCTCTATTTCCCTATTTGCCGTTAACTTAAGTAATGTGAGGTTTGATAATGGAGACAAAAAATAAGCCGGTCCCAGCCAGGGAGATGCACAAAATAGTTTGGGTTAGCGTCGGAGTTTTGACTCTTTTCTTTATGACTTTTCCCATCGCAATGTGGCGCGCTAGCCAAAAAGAAAAGTTTCGCGGTTTTCACATCAAGTCTTTGACAATCGAGGGGCAAAGTCCCGTTAATCCTGTTGCTAATGCTGTTGCTAAGGGGCTGGTTCAACCAGCTATTGCGAGTAGCAGTGCGCTTGCGGCTGCAAATAATTCCTATTTAGCTCTTGACAGCAAAAAAAAGCTGCCTCACAATTTTCCAGAGGTTGTACCTATCACTAATACGTCTACTGAAACGGCTATTGCCAGTAGCCCTACAGATAAGACTGTCCAAGCTGTACCTGTATCAGCAGGCTAGCAGGAAGTTCAGGTGGTGGATGGAACAAATCAGACAGCAGAAATTACCGATCGCCTCAAACTAGATGAGTTAGCTCTGAAAGTTTACGATCGCATCGATCGAAGTTGGCAAACTAGCCCTACCTTCACTCAAAATCTAGTCGATCGAGTCAGCGTCAGTCAAGGTGGGGCGATCGGCAATTTCGAGCCCCTCAATCAACCAACCAAGGATTACGCCCAAGAAACTCCTTTGCCACATCTGCTCAAATCTTCCAAAACTAGCAGCAACAGTGCAGCACCAGTCGCTAAGTTTACTGTAGTGTTTGCTCCTACTGGAACCTTAGAAGTTAACCCGTAACTCACAGACAACATCTCTCCGGTAAGGTGCGCCATCAGCACCTTACTTTTCATTTTTAACTTAAATGTGATATTATAAACAGCGCCCTCTAAGGCATTCTACATCTAAAACAACAAATGAAAGAACTTGACGAAAAAAAAACCCAAGAACTGCTATGCACCATCATGGAATGGGAACTAGCAGGTGTCGTGCGCTACACCCACTATGCACTAATGGTGACAGGGCCAAACCGGATTCCCATCGTGCAGTTTTTTAAAGCACAAGCAACGGAATCCCTACTCCACGCCCAACAAGCAGGAGAAATTCTCACCGGTTTAGAGGGGCATCCCAGTCAGAAAATTGCTCCCATCGAAGAAACCTACAAACACGCCGTGAAAGACTTGTTGGAAGAAAGTTTAAATCACGAGAAAAAAGCGCTCAAAAAGTATAAATCTTTACTTGAAGTCGTGACAGACTCCAGCGTTTATTTGGAAGAATATGCCCGCAATCTGATTGGACAAGAAGAACTGCACCAAGTAGAACTGAAAAAAATGCTGCGGGATTATAGTTGATTTAATCATTAGTTAGTTGTTATTGGTCAATACTTCGGGCAGTTTCATTGCCCATCGGGGGGCTAGAAACCCGGTTTCTAGGAAATTTGCGACGAGTCACGAGAAATTTGCGACGAGTCACGAGAAATTTAGGAAGAAACCAAGTTTATGAGGTCTGCGTGCGTCCGCCCCCGCTTGCGTTTTTATGTCCTAGCATCACACCCTTGATTTTCACTTCGCCTGATAGTGTGCTTCCTAAGCGTTGCTTGCAGCTATTGGAGCGCCCTGAAACCCTTATTCTCAGGTATGCCATCAAAAACTGTCCGAAGTGTTGATTGGTGATTGGTTAGTTGTTAGTTTTTATTTCCAATGACCAGTGACCAAAGCCCGATGTCTATGCCCCATACCCCATACCCCATAATTATAAAAAATGAATTTTAGTGAAGCGTTACCGACTTTTTTAGTTACCCTGCGCGAAGGGGTAGAAGCCGCCTTAGTCGTCGGAATTGTACTAGCTTGCTTGAAAAAAGCCGAGCAAAGTCACCTCAATTCTTGGGTTTATGCAGGTGTCGCAGCCGGCATTGCTGCTAGCGGTATTGTAGGTGTTATATTCAATGGATTGCTCGCAGCACTATCAACATCCGAGCAGCCTTACGCACCGATAATTAAACAGCTATTAGAGGGCGTGTTGGGAATTGTGGCGATCGCAATGCTAAGCTGGATGCTAATTTGGATGACTCAGCAAGCGCGCTTTCTCAAAGCTGAAGTTGAAGGAGCCGTTACAGCAGCTTTGACAGAAAATACCAATGCCGGCTGGGGCGTATTTGGCTTAATTTTTATTGCGGTACTGCGCGAAGGTTTTGAAACAGTTTTATTTGTCAGCGCTCAGTTTCAACAAGGTGTGAGTCCCGCTTTGGGAGCTTTGGGCGGTTTGACTGGGGCGGCAATAATTGGGGCGCTACTGTTCAAGTGGGGCGTAAAAATTGATATCCGACTGTTTTTCAAGTTTATGGGGATTTTGTTGCTGTTAATCGTAGCAGGTTTGGCAGTATCGGCGCTGAAACATTTCGATCGAGCGGCTGGGATTTTGTCGCAGATGAATAGCAAGTATGCAGCGATTTGTTTTTATTACGATCGCCTCGCACCACTCCACTCTTGTATCTTAGGCCCGATGGTGTGGAATGCAGCGTCCAGTTTGCCCGATCGGCAATTTCCGGGAGTGATTCTCAAAACACTGTTTGGATACAGAGATCGACTTTATCTCGTCCAAGCCGCTGCTTACACAATATTCTTAGCCACCATCGGCCGTCTTTATTTCCAAAAATTAGCCTCTCAGGCGACTGTTTCCCCAAAAAATACTCAGTCGGCTCAATAATCAACTCTTTCTCAGTAGTTGTGTCGGCTATGGTTACAGATTATTTCCCTGCTTTCACTGCTTCTGAGGCACCAAAAAAATTGCCTGATTTTCCAAAATCAGCCCAAAATTTTAGGGTTTCAGGATAGACTCTTTGACATTTGTATGATATTATTTAATAATGGGAACAGCGCTTTTTTTTTTTTAAAATAGTTAGATTTCTATTATTTAATAATACAGTCAAGAGCTAAAAAAAGCAAGGGCTAACCCTCAAAAAAAACAAAATTTTTCTCAACCTCACCAACTTTATAAATCACAAGTCGTAGAGTGGGCGATCGTCGAAAATATGTAACTCGCAGAGAGCCGAAGTTGCTGGTAGTCAGGCCCGCAAAGGTGTCGATCGACAAGAGGGGCGATGACCCACTACCAGCAAACAAACGCAGGGTGCCTCTAAAATCTCAAATCCCATCATCAATCGTCGCCACAGAAGTCGCGCCCGCAAACAAAAAATCTACCCCAGCCCAGATTTCTGGCGAACAGTCTTTCTGATAGCCACTGAAGGCGCTTATAATTAATACAACAATTTTTACATAGCTCAAAAAGTTCTTAATCAACCTTATAATTCTTAAATGAAGCTTAAAATTAAAAAATTGCTTGTTAAAGTTACCTGGAACCCCCAGAAGGCTGTAGCCTCCCCCATCTGGTTAGCGGTGAGATAAATAATGATGCCTCGGATACTTGTTATTGATGATGACGCGGCGATCGCCGAACTCGTAGCCGTCAACCTAGAAATGGCTGGCTACGAAGTCACCCAGGCCGAAGACGGCATCAAAGGTCAGGCACTGGCCATACAACTGCTGCCCGACCTGATCATGCTAGACCTGATGCTGCCTAGAGTAGACGGATTCACAGTGTGTCAGCGGTTGCGGCGCGACGAACGCACAGCCGACATTCCCGTCTTGATGTTGACCGCCTTAAGTCAAACTCAAGACAAAGTAGAAGGCTTCAACTCCGGCGCCGACGATTATCTGACCAAACCCTTTGAACTAGAAGAGATGCTGGCGCGAGTGCGAGCCTTGCTGAGGCGCACAGACCGCATCCCCCAAGCTGCCAAACACTCAGAAATCCTGAATTACGGCCCGCTGACCCTTGTCCCCGAAAGGTTTGAAGCTGTTTGGTACGTTCAGACAGTCAAACTGACCCACCTAGAGTTCGAGTTGCTGCACTGCTTGCTCCAACGCCACGGTCAGACAGTCTCTCCCAGCGAAATTCTCAAAGAAGTCTGGGGTTACGACCCCGACGACGACATCGAAACTATTCGCGTACACATCAGACACCTGAGAACAAAAATGGAACCCGATCCCCGCCATCCTCGGTACATCAAAACCGTATACGGGGCCGGTTATTGCCTGGAGTTGCCCAACAACGAGCAAGTAGCCGAGGAAACCAAATCCTCTGCTTGAGCTAGCGCGCCAGATGCAACAAGCAGTTAAAAATCCCGCTATAAAAGCCTGAAAGCATTTGCTCTCAGGCTTTGTTGTTTGGAGTTTGAGTTGACGCTCAAGCGGTCTGAAGAAATACTCGATTCTTCAAGAGACCAGAATCTGACCGATACTTTTTTGCTAACATTTGCTAACAAATACATAAGTTGAGAGCTGATCTCTAACCTTGCGCGTATCAACCGATGCCCGTAGAAATTTCTACAAGCACTTATCTTCTAGCGTTCAGCTTGGTTATCGCTTACAGCTATTAGCCAATCTGATTATTTGCTTTGATAATGTAGAGGCAACTTATTTATATAGCGGTTGCGTACTACCAAGGTTTTTCACCTACATCTGAGTGGCTAAATTCATTCTATATGATATAAAGACAAGAAGGCAAATGTAAGTGATTGTTAGCAAATGTCAGAAAAAGTCTTACTGTTAATCAACCTCTTTACGCTCAAAACAACTATCTTTCGATGCTGCAATCACCCTTACTTTTAATATGCTTTCCGAGTTCATCACGCTTGCCAAATATGGTACCCTCCGTACCCTGCCATTACTTGCTCTTATTTTGTTGCCCCTCAATAGGCGTACTACTTGGCGTAGGCATTAACTCTCTTGATTCTGAAAAAAACAATCCCCCACCCCCCTGTAATATCAATTCCGGTTGCACCGGAATGATATAGCTTTGCTTTTTGGCCACCAATAGAAACAAGTAATCCCTTTAATCAAAGAAGGTTGTTTAAGCAGAACTTGGCAACGTTGAAATAATACCTCTTCTAATTCATCAAGATTTTTAAATGAACGATTGGCAATTGGTTCATTTATCAAAGGCCATAGACTTTCTGCTGGTTGTAATTCGGGAGAATGGGAGGGCATAAATTCCCAATGCAAACCCTCTGGTAATCGAACTTGTGGGCTGGTATGCCAACCAGCGTAGGTCTTTAGCTAAGATGATGTGTTTATCTTTACCTATTCCAAATTCAGACGGCAAAGTCTACTAAAACTAAGTTAAAAAGTTCGATGTTAACTTTTGGGAGAATCCAAAAGTAGGTTTCTCCCGTTGACGGGTGTACAAAGCCATACAACCATAGCCATTGATAGCGCCAATTTACGTTGGCTATGGGCTGCTCCCCATACCCTACCCAAACTCGCCGGCATTATCGGCTTTAGTCCCAGACGATGCTCATCCATTGCCCACACTTCTACTGCTGCTGATGGATGCTGCTGTTGAATTCTTTTGGCTCGTGAGCGGAGTTTTTTTTCCAAGCTTCTTGGACTTCCAGGTCAGTGAGGTCCTGTTCAGGGCGGGGTACCCGTAACCGAAACTCCAACGAATGTAGATAGTCCCAACCTCTTTGTATGCTGACTTGACTCTCGAGTAAATTACCCATCCACTCTGCAACTTTACGACTATTCCATAATCCTCCATCAGTCGCAGGTGTATGTAAACTTTGTAAAAGTTGTGCTTGTTCCACAACCGAGAGTAAAGGTTGAGCGCCCGGACGTTGATGACGTTTGTCTTTCAACCCATTCGTACCTAATTGATTGTAACGACGAACTTTCGCGATATATCGAGTTACGGCAATAACCAGTGACCGCAGCGACATCTTCTGTAACTCGTCCAGTTGCTAAAAGCCAAATTATTTGGTAGCGTGTCCGTTCAATTGGGTCTGACGCTTGACGATAAAGTTGAGGGTAGTGCCCTGAAGGAAAGGATAGAGTAAGCTACTCAAGCGAGAGAAGTGTTTACCATTAGTTATATGACAGTAGAAATTCCCCATTGTCCTAATTGTGGCGAGCGAAGCAGTCAGTCGTAACGGTCAAACTCGGCATCACAAACAAAATTATAAATGTCGAGAATGTGGTCGTCAATTTGTTTTGAATCCGACCTGGAAAGCTATTACTAAAGAACAAGAAGAGTTAATGTCACGGATGCTACTTGAACGTATTTCCCAGGCCGGGATTGCTCGGGTATTACAAGTGTCAGAAGATACAGTACAGCGCTACGTAAATGCCGCTTCTGTTGCTGTTAAGAAGCAAGTGGAGGTGAGTGCCAAGCCAAAAAAGCGCTTGAGTGTTCAGATGGATGAGCTATGGTCGGAGAGTCGATAATAAAGGAAA
>NZ_JAUBTO010000036.1:0-5563 GCF_036702495.1 Microcoleus sp. C2D2
CTAAAAACTATCCCAGACTGGAAGGAACGGCTTAGAGAATATGTCGATCGGTTGATAGATGGACAAACGGGAAGTGATGGGTAGCTTTGTCGAGAAATTAGCTAACAGTTTCTAACCCTTCCTCATGTTTATCGTGGTTCTCGTCGCCCACTAACCATTATTATTTCCTAGCCAGTCTTTTTGGGGTTGGTTATCCAATCCATGCTCGCGGTTATTCTACCTGTGGTATGGGTAGATTTTGACATACTCACCGCCCGATCGAACGTGCGGTGATTCTTGACGTTTCACAGGGTGATGCTACCGGAGTAGTCTTACTCTCCCTCCACGTCCAAAATCTTTGTCGTGGCAATGCCCTATCCCGACTTCTTTACCTTCTAGGATCGAGCCGTCAAGCTTATGACGGGGTTTTAGACCCCTATTTTCGATAACACTTTCTATTGACTTGTAGAAAGCGAGACGGGGACTGCAGTCTAGGAGTGTCGCTTTCGGTGAGAGCAGACTAAAGTCCCGCTCGCTTTCGGCTTGCCGTTCGTTTTTTGTGGTTTTTTGCAAAGTTCCGAAAATTTTATAAATATCTATCCTGATAGATCGGGGCAAGTCCGTATCAGGTAATAGACACTGACACGGATACTACCCATGCAAATCTACACTGCAATTGCTTTACTGAGCCTGTTGGGCATTACCTTGAGTGCCAATGCCGCTCGAGCTTTTGAAACTCCACTCCCAAAGCTCGAAACTGCCACCGCCCAATATATGTTATCAGCCCAAACTAAGCAAAAGCCCGATCGCGGTCCTGAGAGGGGCAGCGGACGCAGAAATTTTACCCAGCCTAATGTTGACACTCATCCGCTACAAAATTTCTAATGGCACTGGACACAAGCCCTGGACACAACTGACTTGATTCGGGCCGTTCATTCGACCGATCGGATTTTCTCGGATTCTAGTTTTTCAGGTTAAGCGACAACTGCACTTTTTGTTAACAGTTATTAGGAGATTGTTTTTGTCTAATTGAGAATAGCATATAAACCGCGAACCGCCATCTACCTAGAGATACATTCTAGTATGTGGCGGTTTTGTATTGAAAACGCTTCAATTAAACAGGAATTACCCACAGCCCTGGGAGATCCGGGTTTTTCAACCGATATCCCTCATCCTCCATGCCTTATGTTAGTCGATGAAACCGGGTTTCGCCATCCATGACTATTCAAAAATTATCAGCTCCGAGTCGCCTCACATTCCTGGGTTCGCAACAGTTATTTACGTTCTGCCCGCCGCAGGTGGGGTTTAATTTTCAACGGCTGCACTATAATTAACGTGCGATAACTAACTTATATATAGGTAAACTGTCAGCGCAGAGGGTGCAGCAATCTACTTAAATTCGCCACCAATAAGAACCACTTATGCGGTGTGGATAGCTTTTAAGCCCATGCCCCTGTTACCTCAGGGAAATTAACTAACCTGAATATTAGGGTAGCTGGCAAGCTTTCCGGCGACAGTCGGCTATGCTTGATTCGGCGCTCTCGCAATAATTTAAAGGAGGACGACAAGATGCCTCCCAGTTTGGCTATTTCGGGGATAGTGATGAAAAATGACTCTTTGGATCTGGTCAAAAGCCTCAGCCCTAGTGCAATGGATCAGATCATGCTATATCTGGCGTTTAGCGCCATGAGAACCAGTGGGCACAGGCACGGGGCGTTTCTAGACGCGGCCGCAACGGCGGCTAAGTGTGCCATTTATATGACTTATATGGAGCAGGACCACAATCTGCGGATGACCGGACACTTGCATCACATTGAGCCTAAACGGGTGAAGGTGATTGTTGAAGAAGTCCGGGAAGCTCTGACTAAGGGAAAATTGCTGAAAATGTTGGGTTCCCAAGAACCTAGATATTTGATTCAGTTTCCTTATGTCTGGCTGGAACAGTATCCTTGGTTGCCGGGACGCCCTCGCATTCCGGGAAACAGCTTGACTGCGGATGAAAAAAAATATCTCGAAAGCAAGATTCCTCCTAATCCGCCTGATGCTCAACTGATCAATTCTTTTCAGTTTATGGAGTTGATCGAGTTTCTCCACAGGCGATCGCAAGAAGATATGTCTCCGGAAAGGCGAATGCCTTTGAGCGAAGCTCTAGCAGAACACATCAAGCGCCGCTTGATCTATTCTGGGACAGTGACTCGCATTGATTCTCCTTGGGGAATGCCGTTTTATGCCCTCAGCCGCGCTACTTACTCTCCGGCAGAGCAGGAAGAGCGGACCTTTACTATGGTGGAGGATACGGCTAGATATTTCCGGCTGATGAAGGATTGGGCGGAAAAACAACCGAAGGTGATGCGAATTATGGAGACTTTGGATATTCCGCCGGAACGCCTCGACCAAGCCGTTGAGGAATTAGATGAGATTATTCGCAATTGGGCCGATCGCTATCACAAGCGGGGCGAACCGACGATGATTCTACAAATGGTTTTTGGACCGCAAGACGACGCTTAGTTTGATTAGTTATTAATCATTAGTCATGAGTTGATTGCTTGAGACTAATGACTAATAATTAATAACTAATAACCCGGGAGGAAAAAACCGGGTTTTTCTCTAAAAATACTGGGTAAATGCCTTGAATTCTAGTAAAAAACCCGGTTTTTTGGGTGCGAATGCCTCCCGGATTAACTAAGCTAAAAAGGCTCTCCAGGTTGCAGCTAAAACGATCGCAGCGATCGCTCCTATGAGTGTATTGAAAAAATTTACTACCTCGTTGGTCAGCCACTCAAACTTTGATTGCAGCGTCGCCCCAATCACACTCTCAATGTTCGTGGCAATAAAAGCTGCGATAACACAAAAAACAATTCCTGTCAAGTCAATTAAACCGACGGCCCAACTCAAAACCGCAATCAGAATCGAGCCGACAATACCCGCGATTGTTCCTTCCAAACTTACGGCCCCTTCGGTACCCCTAGGTACAGGCTGCAAGGTGGTAATCAAAAAAGTCCGCGAACCGTAAGCTTTGCCGATTTCGCTGGCGCTGGTATCGGAAAGTTTGGTGCAAAAACTCGCCGCGTAACCCAGCAATAACAGGGAAATAGCATCTTGTGGCACAGACATCTTGCCAGTCTCTCCTAAAATAGATAATGCCAAAACTCCCAAAGCGCTCATAGTAGCGGTTAAAGCCGAACCCCAGACATTTTCTGGGCCTCGGGCGCCTGAACGCTTTTCGGCTATGCCTTCTGCTTCTTTTTGGGCTTTGCCGATGCGGGTAACTCCCGATCCGACAAGAAAGTAAAACATCACCACAGCATAGCCTTGCCATCCCAAACAGCCCCAGATGAGGACGCCCAATACCCAGGCGTGAAATTGGCCGGCGTCCGTGAGCAATTTTTTAGGAGCAATGGTGGCGATCGCGAGTAAAACTGTATTTAGGGCGATCGCCACCAACCAAGGATTAGACCAAGATAAATAATTAAACAACAATTCTGAATTCTGCATTTAGTACCTCCTTGACATCCACCCCGCCCTATAAGGGCTAAGATTCCCAAACCTCACGATTTAGGTTTCTGTTTCTGTCCCCGAGACGGGTTTTTCGCAACTGCCTTTTAGAGGAGTCTGTATCGGGTCTTACGTTCGCTCCACAGACTGCAACGGCAAGCCCTGCCGCCAAAATATTCTTAGCCGCGTTCAAATCTCGGTCATGGTTCATCCCACAATTAGGACACTCCCACTCCCTGACACTCAACGGCATTTTCTCAACAATATGCCCGCAGTTTTCGCATCTTTTAGAGCTGGGAAACCAGCGGTCAATTTTTACCAGTTCCCGACCGTACCACTGGCATTTATAGGTAAGTTGTCGGGTCAGTTCACCCCAACTAGCGTCAGAAATAGCTTGTGCCAGTTTGCGGTTCAAGACCATATTTTTGACAGCCAAATCCTCAACTATTATCGTTTGGTTTTCGCGCACCAGTTGAGTTGTCAGCTTGTGCAAAAAATCTTTGCGAGCATCGGCTATCTGCCCGTGTATTTTGGCTGCTTTAAGTCGCGCCTTGTGCCTGTTGTTGCTTCCTTTCTGTTTCCGAGACAAGGCTTTTTGCGCCCGCCTCAGCTTCTTGTGCAGCCGCTTAAAGTGTTTGGGGTTAGCAATCTTATTGCCGTCACTGGTAGCAATCAGACTGGTGATCCCAACGTCCAAACCAACTGCTTTATCGGTTTTGAGCAGCGGTTTGACGGTAGGGTCATCTACCAGCAAGGAGACAAACCATCGTCCTCGTGCATCCAGTTTGACCGTAATGGTGGATGGATTGCATCCAGGAGGGATTTGCCTGCTCCACCTAATCGGCAAAGGTTCGGAGCATTTAGCCAGAAATACTTGAGAGTCTTTCCATCGGAAAGCAGACTTAGTAAATTCAGCGCTACCGCCGTGATGCTTTTTCTGAAAGTTGGGATATTTAGCACGACCGGCCCAGAAGTTAGTAAACGCCTTTTGCAAATGTCTGAGTCCCTGTTGCAGGGGGACACAGCTCACCTCCGAAAGAAAATCAAGCTCTGGCTCTTTTTTCCAACTTGTCAGCATGGAGGAGGTTTGAAGGTAATCAACTCGTTCTTGACGAGAGTACCAAGCCTCTGTACGGGCAGCCAGCGCTTTGTTGTATACCAGTCGAACGCAGCCCAAAGTCCGTCGCAAAAGTGATTCTTGCTCGGTGGTGGGATAGAAGCGGTAGCGATAGGCTTTTTCCATGCCGGACATTTTACCACGTTCCCTGTAAAGCCGTCCTGTAAGGACGGGGTTTCAAACCCATTTTTCTGATGAACCAAGTCTTATTTCATCTTGCCTTCCCCGTCACCGATATTGCCCAAACAAAAGCGTTCTATGTAGACGGGCTCGGCTGCGAACTAGGTCGCGAATCGCCGAATTCTGCGATTATGGGTCTGTGCGGCCATCAAATTGTCGCCCACGTCAGCCGCGAACCTTTGACGCCTCAGCGAGGCATCTATCCCCGGCATTTTGGGTTAATTTTTACGAACGAAGCTGACTGGGAACGGTTGCTAGAAAAAGCCCAGCAAAACAACTTAAATTTCTATCAAGAACCGAGACGGCGATTTGTCGGTTTGCCTACAGAGCACCGCACTTTCTTCTTAGAAGACCCTTTCCACAATATACTGGAGTTCAAGTATTACTGTGAAGCTGAAGCAATTTTTGGCCGCAGCGAATACGCTGAAGTTGGCGATACAGTTTAGTAGTAGCCTCTTAGGGTCAGTCGATTTTAGATTTTAGATTTTAGATTTTAGAATTGGCTCTAAAGATGAATCGGGAGCTTGAACTAGGGTCTCAAATTTTTAGTCGTGTTTAGATTGAAGAATTGAAGAATTGAAGAATTGGCTTCACAGATGAATCGGGCAGCTTGAACTAGGGTCTCAAATTTTTAGTCGTGATTCTGGTGAGTCAGTCGATTTTAGATTTTAGATTTTAGATTAAAGAATTGAAGAATTGAAGAATTGGCTCCACCGATGAATCGGGCAGCTTGAACTAGGGTCTCAAATTTTTAGTCGTGATTCTGGTGAGTCAGTCGATTTTAGATTTTAG
>NZ_JAUBTO010000036.1:5663-59360 GCF_036702495.1 Microcoleus sp. C2D2
ATTTTAGATTTTAGATTTTAGATTTTAGATTTTAGATTAAAGAATTGAAGAATTGGCTCCACCGATGAATCGGGAAGCTTGAACTAGGGTCTCAAATTTTTAGTCGTGATTCTGGTGAGTTAGAAGAGTGTTATTTTATATAAAAAAAACAATCTGCTGACGCACCCTACAAGTTAGTTATTAATTTTCAATGGTTCTGACAGTGCTTCAGCCACAGCTTTTAAACTGCTGGAATGCCTCGCCATCATGGCATGGGCGAATACGGACAATTTTACTTCTTTGGCAGCCGATATTTGGGAACTAGAAGCCGGTACGATGATGAAATCCCAATCTGTCCAAATCGAAGTAAAATTGAGCTTTTCCAACAATGCAGCATCTCGATTTAAATCTTCCAGAAAAGCACTGCCCGGACGCATTTGGATGCAGCCTTTTCCCCAGAGAGTGTAAGCCATCCAAGTACCGCTGTGAGGAGAAGATATGGCAATAAAGCGCTGCACTCGGTTAATGCCGCCTAACCTTTGCACGTAGTAGCGAGTTACTAAACCGCCCATGCTCAATCCTACTATATCTAGATGCTGTTCGGGCGCAAAGGTTTTGTCTATATAATCTGCTATTTGTTGGGCTAATTCGTCTATGCTGGCGTTGCCCCAATGGGGCGAGAGATTGAGGGTGTAGACTGACCATCCCAGTTGGGTGAGGTAGGCAGACATTTTGTAAAAAATTCCCGATTTTCTGAATATTCCGTGAATGAGCAAAACTGGGTTGCGGCTGAAATGGCTATTCATTTTTAAGTGGGAATTTTATTTTGAATAGGTGCTTTTAGTTCTTCAACTAATGCGTTAATACTTTGGGACTCGGTCACCATTTGGCGGTGCAGCAAAACGTTGACTTTAACTTCTTTGCCTACTGGTAGTTGGGAGCTGTTCGACGGTACAATCATTATGTCAAATGGCGTCCACATTGATGTGAAGTTTATGCGTTTGAGCATTGTCACATCTTGATTCAAATCGCGCAGCAAGCCACTATCGGGGCGCATATCCAGGTATCCTGGTAGGCGTAGGGAATAGGCGGTGAGGGTGCCGTTGTGAGGGGAAGAGATGGTGATGAAACGCTGTACGCGGTTCATTCCTCCGAGCCGCTGGACGTAGTAGCGGCTGACGATGCCGCCCATGCTGTAGCCTACTATGTCTAAAGATTGTTCTGGATCGAAGGTTTCACTGATGTAGTCTGCGAGTTGCTTGGCCAGTAAGTCGAGCCCGAGGCTGCCGTCGTTGGGGGTGAGGTTGAGGCTGTGGACTGACCATCCGAGTTGGGTGAGGCGGGCGGACATTTTGCTGAAAATAATCTTTGTGTCCCAGATGCCGTGTATCAGGATGACGGGATTTCGATCGAGCGAACTGTTCATTTTGCTGGAAAATTGCTTGCTGATTACAGCATAAATCACTCCCCTAGGGAGTTTTACCGCTACTAGGACAGCTAGCGAATCGGATCGGCAATTAGTAGGAATCGCTAACAAATTCTGAGATTATTGTAAATAAGTACAAAGCAGTGCTGGTATTTATACCTAAAATTTGCTTTGATGAGGTAGCTTAAATACAGCACAATGTAAATTTTGATTAAGAAATATAGACAAAAGTTGCCTTACCTCGTAGTCTAACTTTGTTGACAAGCTTGTACAAATTTCTCTAAAAGAACAAAAGGAGTAAGTGTAATGTTTGGTTTTATCAAAAATTTCTTCGGCGGTATTTTCGGCTTTCTCGGCAGACTGTTGGGCTTTAAAAAGTCTGAATATTTCCTAGATTTGGGCGAATCTGGAGCGAAGGAACCAGCAAAAGTTGAGCCTGCCAAGGCTGAGCCTGTTGTTGCCAAGAAGGCTGAGCCTGTTGCGAGCGCACCGGCAAAAGTTGAGCCTGTTAAGTCTCAGAAGTCAGAACCGACTAAGAAGGCTAAGGTAGAGAAAAAGTCTAAGAAAGAAAAGGAACCAGTCGCTAGCGTTCCTGCTAATAATGCGGAACCCGCTAAGATACCTGCTGCTGCTGCAACTAACGGGAAAGCGCCGAGTCAAGCTGAACCTATTCGGACTTTTGCTCCTAATAATTTAATGCCGACACCAACTGGAAGTCGTCGGAGCCCGGGCCCCAGCATGAACAATTTCCGGGAAATGGCTCGTCAGGTGAAAACGAAGTAGGAAAGTGGGAATTGATAATAGGGAATTGGGCATTGGATAATTCCAAATGCTGGCGTTAAAATTAAAAAAAAGGCATTACTCATTTTTAATTTTAACTCTTTGTTCTATTCCCTATTTTCTTGGTTTCTGAGGAAGGCTAATCCGCTGTATAGCTGAAAAGCTGGGTCCCAAGGAGTTTCGGATTTGCGATCGACCTCTACATGAGATTCGATCTTGCTCAACATCTGGGTGTAATCGATCGCTGTCTCGGCAAATGAAGTAAATTCTGACCAAACTGTAACGTCAAGCTGTTGGTCAAGTATTTCAAGTAAGCGATTCCAGTTAATTCTGGTGGTACTTTGAGGGATTTGTTGAGATTTTTGGGAACGGGATTTTTGGTTTTTGGGATGGGCTAAACCAGGGATATCTGCTGAAATTTGGGTGAAGTCAACGCCTTGTTGAAATTCGTAACTTTGGTCGGAAATTCGCAGAATGCAGTTTCTGCTGGGAATGTGCAAGTCGCAGATTTGAGCGTAATCTTGCCTGATTTCTCTGTGGCGAAATTGATCCTTTCGCCGGTGGGGCGAGTAGTCCATGATTTCGATGAACATCGGCAACAAGCCTTCTACTCTTTGGGTAACTTCTGACCAGTTAAACTCGATCGCACCGAGTCGTGAGAGTTTATCTTTGCAAACAACGGCTGGGGAAGTGAGAGACTGGAAGTGTTGCACTCGGAAGATTTGGATTTTTTGAATATCGCTTAGGGTTGCCCAAAATACGGGAATGCCGGCGTTGAGGAGTTCTTGACCGTAAATTCGGAGTTCGCCAATGGGACCTGTTTTGTAGAGTCTCCAGCCGCGGCTTTGGATTTGCATCCGGGTTGTGTAGGCGTCGATTTTAAAGATTCTGCTGATATTTTGTACGGCTGCGGGTTTCTTTTCGGGGCTAACTGGTTCGAGGATGAGGAGTCCGGGTTCGAGGTTGCTGGGGTCGTTTTTGGCGGTTTGTATGGCAAGTTGGCGGAGGTTTTGTTGTGCGGTTTCAATCCGTTGAATACCTTGGCGGGTCTGGGAGACTATTTTGGGGTTGGTGATGTCGCGGAGTATTTGTTTGTAGGTTGTTTGGGCTTTTTCGAGGTTGTTGGTGAGTTCGTAGTAGCGGCCGATGTAGTATTGTACCCACGGATTTTCGGGGGATTCTTTTTGCAGTTGTTTGATGAGTTGGGCAGCTTGTTTGTAGTCTTTACTCTCTAGGGCGGCTGCTATTTGGTTGATGTCTGTCATGGCGGTTGCGGGAATGGCGTTGTTTCTATCTTGGCTGATTTTTGGTTGGTTCCGCTACTGGTTAACAACTTTGGCTTTTTTTTTGTTTGGGATTTTGGGCTGTTGGGAAAATTTAAGATTTGGATTTTTTAACCGCAGATGTATGCGGATGAACGCGGATGAACGCGGATTTGTAGAGAGGGATGTTGAGTGGAGGTGAAAATAAATATAAGTTGAAGTTGAGTTGTGGTCGAATGCTCTGCTTTTGAGGTCGATCGTAATAGATTGACCTGTCGGTCCTTGAAATGTGTGTTGTCGGGATTGGCCGTCTTTGAGGGTTCCCCGCTGCTTGAGGATGGAAAGGGAGGTGAGTTTTGGGCGATCGACATTGCTCAATTTTAAGCCGTAATTTGTGACGGGGGCCGGGCGGGCCATTTCTTTCTCTGACTAGGATTATAAAGGCTGTTTTGTTGTTGGGGTCTCGGGCTATTTTTTCAATAAATTGGGTTTGTATTTGTTTTTCTGTTAGAGGTTTAGGTTGGTTGAAGTTTGGTTTTGAGATACAGAAAAGCACTGCTGCGTCTTGATAGCGGGCTGGGTAGAACCAGTAGTTTTGACCGTTAGCTGTAAAATCAGAGTTGTTAAATAGAGTAAATCTTTTTTTTTGGGAGACTTTTTGCAGCGACCGTATTTTATGATTTTTTTACCGCAGATGAACGCTGATTAACGCGGATGAAGCCAAAGGTAGAGGCGATTTGTGGATATTACTACTTCTCAAAGGCTGCTCCAACTAAAGACAAAGCCACAATGGGTGCTGTCACCGCTCTCAGAATTCTACTACCCAAAGAAACAGCTTCAAAACCTAATTCGATCGCCCTTTCCACCTCACCCTCAGTCCATCCACCCTCCGGCCCAACAGCAATCACAATCGATAATTCTCCCCCCTCTTGCTCCCCCCTTATTAAGGGGGGCTGGGGGGGATCGAATTCTTGCTCCCCCCTTATTAAGGGGGGCTGGGGGGGATCGAAACTAGCAATCAAACAATCCCACAAATGCCGATTTTCCCCGCGAGCCACACAAATAAATCGATGTTTTTGACCGCAATCTTTGACAGCAATATCAAAGGAAACAGGCTCTAAAATTGTCGGCACAATTTGACGTTCCGACTGTTCCGCCGCCTCCGCAGCAATTCTTTTCCACCGATCGACCTTCTGAGAACTCGGTTTGAGCAACGTTCGATCGCTCGTCACCGGCACTATACTTGCCACCCCCAATTCCGCCGCCTGTCTGACAACCTCATCAAAGCCGTTTCCTTTGGGCAAGGCTGCCATCAAAGCTACTTCAACGGGTAGCTCCCTGTTCTCCGCAATCTCCTCTGCTATTGAGGCAAATAACCCGGTTTCCCGCACTTCGAGGACGGCTGACCACCAATGTCCTCGGCCGTCCATCGCAATAAATCGATCGCCGGCTTGCAAACGTAGCACTCGATTTAAATAATGCTGCTGTTCTCTAGTTAAGTCGATTTTGCGATCGCAAATTTGAGTGGCAGTAACTGCTAATCTTTGTAATTGAGCCATTGGATTTTGGATTGCTTTTTATTTAATATATTTTTTTATTTAACCGCAGAGAACGCAGAGAACGCAGAGGAAGAGAGGAAGAGAGGAGATAGGTTTTTGGTTTGTAACTTCATACCTCTTTTATTCTTTCAGTCCTTCTCTGCTAGGATTTCGTTTATATAGGATCGGTTTCTACCGCAGATTTTTATCTCTGAATAAATAAAGCGGTTATGAATTAATAAAGGCAAAGCATCTACAACTGGAATTATCTTACAAATTCAAGTTTTTTTCTGCAAATGCTCTGCCTTTATATTACTTTTGCCAGAAGTCTATTGAATCCAATCGAAAATCACAAATCGATAATCGAAAATCGGCTTATTTTTCCTCCTTAATCTTCTTTAAATAAGTGGAAATCGCCTCTGTAGCTAGCTGTGTAATCGGCTTGCCCTGACGGGCTGCTTCTTCCTTGAGCTCGTTGTAGATTTCATCGCGGACGCTAATTCGACGGCGGACTTTGCCACCGCTAGCAGTGGCAGTCTCGTTGCCGTCATCGTTACTAGACGTAACTTCTAATTCATTAATCTCAGTTGTCATCGAGTCAGCAGATTGGTAGTTGGTTACAAATTGACGGATAGATTCTAACCCGACGCGATCGCAAAAATTGCCAAAACTCTCGCTCAGTTGCCGTTTTTGCTTGAAATAAACAAAAATCGGCTCCAGAAAAGCTTCAAAATCCTTGACGTGCAGCTTTTCCTCAATTGCTTTTGCCAGCCGCGTTTGCGAGGGTGAACCGCCCAGCCAAATCTGGTAGGATTCCGGCGAACTCCCGACAAACCCCAATTCTGCCATATAAGGGCGGGCGCATCCATTTGGGCAACCAGTCATCCGCACCACCAAATGCTCGTCTTCCAAGCCGACTTTGGTCAAAAGTGCGCGAATCCGCTCTAAAATACTCGGCATCACGCGCTCAGATTCGGTAATCGCCAGCCCGCAAGTCGGCATTGCCGGACACGCCATCCCATAGCGCTCTAAGGGGTCGAGGGCAGTTTCCGACTGAATGCCACATCGATCGAGTATTCCCTGAATTTCCTGTTTGATATCCGGCGAAATATCGTAAATCAGCACGTTTTGGTGTGGCGTCGCCCGTACCGGCAAGTTGTACTTCTGCACAATTTCCCGCAAAGCCGTTTTTAGCTGAAATGAACCTTCATCCTTGATCCGGCCATTATCCACAGAAATGCCGACAAACAACTTGCCGTCTCCTTGTTCGTGCCAGCCCAAGAAATCCACATACTTCCACTCAGGCAGCGGTTTAAAGGCTTCTAGCGGCTTGCCAAAATATTCGGCTACTTTTTCGCGGAACCACTCTACACCTTTGTCGTTAATCAGGTACTTTAGCCGCGCGTGCCGTCTGTCTGTGCGATCGCCAAAATCTCTTTGGGTTGCTACAATTGCCTTGACCAAATCGTAAACATCATCCTTGGCAACATAGCAAATCTCATCAGCAACCCGCGCAAAAGTTTCTTCTTTATTGTGAGTACGGCCCAAACCGCCGCCAGCAAACACGTCAAAACCTTGCAACTCGCCAGCTTCATTGGTAATTACCACCAAGCTCAAATCCTGAGAGTACAAGTCAATTGAATTGTCTCCGGGCACGGTAACGGAGCACTTGAACTTCCGCGGCATATAATGGCTGCCGTAAATCGGTTCTTCTTTGTCGCTAAAGATTGTGCCGTTGCCGTTTTTCTGTCTCGCGGCCTTGACTGCTGGGTCTTCCTCGGCCGAAACAGCTTTTTCGCCGTCCAACCAAATTTCATAATAAGCGCCGGTTTGCGGTGTCAGCAAATCGGCGACATTGTTAGCGTATTGCAGCGCATACTTGTATTCTGGGCGATTTTTGTACGGTGCTGGCGGTGCCATGACGTTGCGGTTCAAGTCGCCGCAAGCTCCCAAGGTTGACCCCATATTTTTAATAATTGAGGAAAACACTGCTTTAAGATTTTTTTTCAACACCCCGTGCAGTTGGAAACCTTGGCGCGTTGTGACGCGGATCGTGTGGTTGCCGTATTCTTCAGATAGCTTGTCTAAGGCTAAGTATAATTGCGGCGGAGTGAACCCGCCGGGATTGCGGGTGCGGAGCATGAACTGATAGTCTTTTTCTTGTCCTTTAACTCGATTGTCGCGGTTGTCTTGCTGGTACGAACCGTGAAATTTGAGAATCTGAATCCCGTCTTCGGTGAAGTGGGTAGTTTCTTGTAACACTTCAGTAGCAACGGGTTCTCGTAAGTAGTTGCTCCGTTCTTTCAGACCTTCTGATTTAGAGGGCTTGCGCGCAACTGGGGTTGAAATGGAAGATGTGATCATGGGAATGTGTAGTGCCAGTTATAATTAGTTGACACTCCCCGGCCTGCGAGGCGTGGGGATTCTTAATTCATCGACTGACCTTTAAGCGCTATGTCCTTTCGGCACTTCTTAAACCTTTCAACCGTACAAAATACCAATTGACGAGTTCAACTCACAGCCACCCCAGAGGGTCTATCTCCAAAAGCGTACTAGGATATGAACCTAGAGTTCGGGTATGCCCTACCCTACTTAACAAATGAACCAAATTATTTTTTTCTGGTAAAAAGAATGCGTTGATTCTCTAGCTGTTTTAAGAGTATTCGCTGCTCTGTGTCCAACAATTTATGCCTAAAAGTGTGTCTTAACTGTTTCACTTGAGGCAAAGGAGTTTAACCTTGACTGTTGTAGTATACTACAAATACCAGGAATTCCCTGATTTTTAGGAATGGATTTAAGAAATTAAAGCCGGCCACTGAAGAAGGGGTTTTAAACCCAATTTCCAGATAAAGCCGATCGAATATTTCTTGACAATTTGACACTTGACAAATTTGCACTTGACAAATGTCCTCAGAAATGCTGTGTCGGATCAGTTGAGAACTCGGTTAACAACTAAGTTAATAACGGTAATCCGCTCGGAATTCTGATGGTGCTTAATTGTAACACGATCGAACCCGGGCTGAAAAGTTGTAATCCAAAGTTTATACTTTCGATCGCTTAACTTCACGAAACTTTAGAAATAATTCACCTCAACCTTTGAAACTATGTCACTGTATGACGAAGACACCTTTGTGGTCTTAGAAACAAACCAGTCAGAGCAGTTTTTGACTGCGGCGGAACTGTTAGAAAAGCTGAAAGCCGTGTTAACCCAGGAACACGAAGATTTGCCGCAGGACGTGCAGAAAATATCTGGCGTGGAAGCTCAAGCCAAGTATTTAATTGATACTTATTGTGAATTAGATGTCGGACCGGGAAAATTTTTGCAGTGGTACGCTGTGCGTCTAGAAAAGTAATTTTGAGAATGCCAAACTGCGAATTGGGCACTTATACTGAGTGTAGTCGAAGTATCGGGCATCGGAAACTCGGAATTGGTAACAGTTAGTAGTTAACAGTCAACAATTCTTCAATTCTTCAATCGAAAATCCAAAATCTAAAATCTAAAATCGGTTAATCTTCTAACTGTTGAACCGATGATACTTCAACTGCGGTAACATCGATCGTACCGGGCGGTGTCAAGCGGCTAAAATGACCTTGCTCTATTTTCAGAGGTTCGCCGCAGTTGGCACACTGAAACTGAGTTTGATTTAAAGCTGTAAATTCGTATTGACAAACTGGACAATTGTCCTGAATTAAATTGCGTTTCAGCCACCACTGAAGCGCGAAAAATGCGACTACAGGTGTCAGCAGCAAAAAAGCTACTACAATCAACAATGATTTAACTACCCAACCCAAACCAATTGACACCAACAAACACGCGATGCCCAGCAGTATCAGCCAATTGCTAATACGGGGTAGTTTTAAAGAGATTTTGGGGGTGCCTTGGTTCACGGTGGTCTCCTTGGGTGTCTTTGCAGGTAGGCCTAACTCTATCCTACTCAGAAATTCAGGCGGTCGATCGAGTTAATTTTCCCATTGTACACCCAGAAACCGCTCTCTACGGCATAAGTTTATCTGAGTCAGAGGGTTGAAAAATTCCTTGTAAGGATTGACAAAGGGATTCAAAACTAAATCTTGCCAGAGTTTGTTCCCTCAACCAGCGCCGATCGCACCTTTTATCCTCCCCTCGCAGCATTTCCACACAAGCAACCGCTACTGCTGCTGAATCTCGGTGGGGAACTCGCCATCCCAGTTTACCATCTTGCAGCGGATCGGCTGACCCGTCCGCGTCCCCCGCCAGCACGGGTACTCCGCAAGCCAGCGCTTCCAAATAAACTATACCGAACCCTTCCTGGGAGGGCATTACATAAGCATCGGCCAACTGGTAATGTTCTGCTAAATTTTCTGTCGGTACAAAACCCGCAAATATTACTCTTTCGGTAACTCCCAAATCATCAGCCAGTTTGGCTAATCTAGAGCGATCGTCTCCTCTGCCAATAACTAAGTATTTCACATTCGGAAAAGTTTTGGCTATTTGCGGCAAAGCTTGAATGGTGACATCAACGCCTTTGTAAATATCGCTCGATCGCAATCTGGATACAGTCATCAATATTTTAGCACCAACCAAATTATACTGCTCTAATAAATCCTGTGGCTTGGGCACAGTCGTAAATATATTTACATCTACCGTACAAGGCACTATTTGGAACTTTTCGGGATTTAAGTTGTTAATTTCGCAAGTGCGATCGCGCGTGTACCTGCTAATAGTCCAAATACTTTCAGCTTTGCTCATTGCTGTTTGATATTTGGGCCCCAGCGGTTCCCACACTTCCTTGCCGTAAGTTAAAATTGTGTAGGGAATTCCCAAGGGTTGGCACAGAATTTGAATTAGCGGTGCGAGTTTGATGTGACCGCAAAAAACCCGCAGCGGTCGTTTTTGCAGCAAGCGACTTAGTAATACTGTAGCAAACTTAAGACGGCCAAACCCGGCATTCTCGGTTTTGAAGTAATAAAATTTAAGATTTTTTGACTCGTAAGGATTGTTGCAGTCTTCGGAATCTCGCAACAGCAAAACTTCAGCTTGTGGCGGCGAGTTTGTCCCTGCGGTTATGGACAGGTAAGCTTTGAGAATGTCTTTAACGTAGGATTGAATGCCGCCTTCGCTGGCAAATATTTCTAGGAAACAGAACACGTAATTTGCCGATCGCATCTCATATTTACCCATTCACAGCGCAGACAATTATTGCAGTATAGTAGACCTCTTGCAAAAGTCCTTTTCATAAATTTATTGGACGGGTTCTTCGGCCCATCCCACAAGAAAAAATAACTCTTGTGGGATGGGCATCTTGCCCGTCCTAGTTATTTTTGCAAGAGGTATAGTGATTTTGCGGGTCCGGGCGATCGCCATTATCCAGAGCTTTTAAACCATGTCACGATCGCTGTAATTGCAGGTTTTACAGGCAAATATTTGACTCCCCTACTCTCACCGTTGGTTTTGAGCGACTATCTGCTTTTTTACTAGGGCTTTTTAACGGGCTGCATCGGTGAGTGCGAGACTTTTTTTGCAGTTTACTATAATCTACCGTAATTGACTGTAAACTTAATGATATTTTACAATATCCTACCCCAAGCAAAATTTAAGATTTATTAAGTTGGCGCGGCGCGTCCGACCCGACTGCGGATTAGCATATCGGTGCCGATCGAGGATATCGCATTTTTAGTCTTTGGTAAAAGTATTGTCTATCCAAAGATAGATATAGAGCCTGTTTTTAACTGTTATCATCAGCGAATATAGAGAGTTAAATTCAATATGACTCTGCCAGCTTTTAAAAGCAAATTCTGAAAGATTTTGTCGAAAATATTCTCCTAAAAATTTGTCACGCATTGCAAAAAAATAATGCTCATAAAGCATTAAAAAAATCAATATCGTTGATTATTTGGGCATCGAGGAGATAGTTTGAATATTCATATCTTTTCGGTTAACAAAAGTAGTCTGGCGAGCCTAGTGAAAATTTTTACGAGCATAAAATAAACACGATCTCGTACAATCATGTACAAAGAAAAGCCGCTCACCTAAAACATTAGGTATTCGAGCTTAAACCTAACAAAGCTAATGTTAGGTTGGCAACGTCATATTTACGAGCGACTCTCTCCAAACCAGCCTTCATTGGAGTTTGAGGTGAAACGAGTAACGATCGCACTAAGTCTTTTTAGTCTACTCAGCAGCACTCTGGCAAGTTGCACCGCAGCTTCCCAGAACGCTCAAAACAGCACACAACCAAGCAACTCCGAACTTTCATCAGTTGCTGTAGCAGTCCGCGACCTCGGCAATCCATTTTTCGTACAAGTTGGCAAAGGCGCTGAGGCCGAAGCCAAGAAAATCGGCGGTGCAAACGTGAGGACAACTCTCGTTTCCAGCGGCGACGATTTAAATCAGCAATTCAATCAAATCGAAAACTTTATTGCCTCTAATGTCGGCATGATTGTACTCAATGCTGCGGACACCAAAGGCATTGCACCCGCTGTCGAAAAAGCCAAGCAAGCCGGAATTCCGATAATTGCAGTTGATACCGCCGCCGAGGGAGGCGTTGATGCCACAGTTACTTCAAATAACGTGCAAGCTGGCGAAGTAAGCTGTCAATATATAGCCGATCGCTTGAAAGGAAAAGGCAGCGTTGTGATTATCAACGGGCCTCCCGTCGCTTCAGTCGTCGAGCGAGTTCAGGGTTGCCAGAGTGTCTTCTCCAAATATCCCGATCTCAAAGTTCTTTCCAAAGATCAGAACGCAGAAGGCAGCCGCGATGGCGGGTTGAGAGTTATGAGCGATTTGCTTACTTCCTTCCCAAAAATTGATGCTGTTTTTGCAATTAATGACCCCTGTGCCATTGGTGCAGAATTAGCCGCCAAACAGGCACAAAGAAGCGAGTTCTTTATTGTGGGAGTCGATGGTGCACCTGAAGCTTTAGATGCCCTCAAGCAGAACAACAGTCTCTTTGTGGCTACAGCAGCTCAAGATCCATTTCGCATGGCAGCCAAGGCAGTTGAAGTCGGGAACGACATTCGGAAAGGAAACAAGCCAGCCAATCCAAACATTCTGATTCCAGTCGCGCTGATTACTCGCGAAAACGTCCATCAACATAAAGGCTGGACAAGTGAGTGACCTTCTTCGTATCAAGTTAAGACTAAAACCCTTGAGGAATCCCGTTTTTCCCCGAGTCTAGATCCCCCTAAATCCCCCTTAAGAAGGGGGACTTTGAGAAGAATCTTCTCCCCCCCTTAAGAAGCTAGGGGGGATCTAAGTTTAATAGTCAAGCAGATTTTCTTACGGTATTTGCGATGGTAAATAGCACTCAAGATTCAATTAAAACTAAGCCCGTCCTCGAAATGCAAGGTATTAAAAAAACCTTTAACAGTTTTGTAGCCTTGCACGATGTAAATATCACCGTTTACCCGGGCGAAGTCCACGCCCTCATGGGGGAAAACGGCGCGGGTAAAAGTACGCTGATGAAAATTCTGGCGGGAGCCTACATAGCCGATGCAGGCGAAATCAGAATTGACGGCAAAGCTGTTAAGATGACAGACCCCGGTCAAGCCAGAGATTTAGGGATAGCGATTATTTATCAAGAACTCAATCTCGCCCCCAATCTGACAGTTGCTGAAAACATTTTTATGGGCAGCGAGATCAAGAAAGGAGGTACATTTATAGACCAAGATGAAATGCGGCGTAGGGCCGCTGAGGTATTACAAAACCTCGATGCAAATTTTGAGGCTGGAGACCTAGTTTCGACACTTTCAATTGCCGAACAGCAGCAAGTGGAAATAGCTAGGGCGCTCAAAGACAACAGCCGAATTTTAGTGATGGACGAGCCGACCGCCGCGCTTTCAGACCGCGAAACAGATAAGCTTTTTGAAGTGGTTCGCCGCTTGCGGAGTGAGGGCATTGCTATTATTTATATCAGCCACAGAATGGCAGAAATTTATGCCCTGGCCGATCGCGTGAGCGTCATCCGAGATGGCGGGTATATTGGCTCTCTTGAAAAGCACGAAATTTCGGCCGAACGCCTGGTGGAAATGATGGTGGGTCGTTCTTTACAGGATTTGTACGAAAACAAGCATCAAATAACACCTGGTGCAGTTGTTCTTGAGGTAACAAATTTAAGCGACGGCCACAAAGTAAAGCCTGCCACTTTTCAACTTCATGCGGGCGAAATTCTAGGTTTAGCGGGTTTAGTTGGCGCTGGCAGAACAGAACTTGCCCGCCTGATTTTTGGTGCAGATCGAAAGATAAGCGGTGAAGTTAAACTCGAAAATCGTCCTCTCAATGTCTCGACACCCAATGAAGCAATGGCCGCCGGAATTGCTTACGTGCCAGAAGATCGCAAGGCTCTCGGACTATTTTTGGAGGCAAGTTCGGGTGAGAATATCACCATGAATGTCCTCGATCGAGAAGCAAAAGCTGGCATTATTAACTCAAATTTTTTGTTGAAAGTTGTCAATGATGCTATTGATAATTTGCAGATTCGCCTTGCAAGTCCGAGCATCAGGGCAATGGATCTTTCTGGGGGAAATCAGCAGAAGTTGCTGCTAGCGCGTTGGTTGGCTATCAACCCAAAGGTACTTTTGCTAGATGAACCGACGCGGGGTGTGGACATTGGCGCAAAAAGCGAAATTTATCGAATTATTAGCGATTTGGCAGCCAAAGGTGTAGCTATTTTGATGATTTCCAGCGAACTGCCGGAAATTGTGGGAATGAGCGATCGCGTCTTAGTGATGCGATCGGGAAGCCTCGTCGGTGAAGTAGGCGGCTCGACTGGGGAAAAGATTACGCAAGAAAACATTATGGCTTATGCCACTGGTGCAAAAGAGGTAGTAAAATCATGAGTCAAACGCAAACAAAAACCAGCAGAAGTTCAGGGAGCGATCGGCAGAAAACAAGTAAAGCTCAAGCTTGGAAAAATTTCATCCAAGTTGCCGGTATCCTGCCGATTTTGGTGGCTATCTGTGTAATTTTTTCTCTGGTAACGCCCAACTTTCTTTCCGTAGGAAATTTGATAAATGTCATTCGGCAAGCATCGATCAATATTGTCCTAGCTACTGGCATGACTTTTGTGATTTTGACTGGCGGAATTGACCTTTCAGTCGGGTCAATTTTGGGCGTGACGGCAGTTGTCGGGGTGCTGGTTTCCTTAGTTCCTGGTCTGGGTTGGTTTGCCGTACCGGCTGCGTTAATAGCCGGAGTCTTTTTGGGATTGCTTAACGGTTCGCTAGTTGCCTATTTAGGTTTGCCTCCGTTCATCGTCACCCTCGGTTCTTACACAGCTTTGCGGGGAGTTGCTTATTTAGTCGCTAACGGCACTACCGTTATCAATAGAGATCTGAATTTTGCTTGGATAGGTAACAATTATGTCGGCCCAATTCCCTGGTTGGTTATTATCGCTTTCCTCGCAGTTTTAGCCAGTTGGTTTGTTTTGCGGCGGACTGTTCTCGGGAGGCATATTTACGCCGTGGGAGGCAACATTCGGGCAGCACGATTGACGGGTATTAAGGTGAGTCGGGTGCTGTTATTTGTCTATGGCGTCAGTGGGTTGCTTTCTGGTTTAGGTGGAATTATGAGCGCGTCGCGCCTCTACAGTGCGACGGGGATGTTGGGGCAAGGCTACGAATTAGATGCGATCGCTGCTGTAATTTTGGGAGGAACGAGTTTCACAGGTGGAATTGGCACTATTTGGGGTACTTTGCTCGGAGCTTTAATTATTGCCCTGCTCAACAATGGACTAACTCTCATGAATGTGTCTTTCTTCTGGCAGTTAGTTGTCAAAGGTCTGGTGATAATTATCGCAGTGACGATTGACAAAGTTCGCACCGGTTCAAGCGCAGCGTAGGGGAAGCCAACCCCCTCCAGCCCCCCCAAGGGGGAAAAGGAAGAAGGAAGTTCGGCAAAGGATTCTGTAACGAATTTAACGGATGTAACAGAGATATTGCACCTTTCTCAATTACTTGTTTAGGAACGGGCAAGATGCCCGTTCCACAAAGAGTGAATTTTCTTGTGGAACGGGCATCTTGCCCGTTCTTGAAAATGATGCAAGATCGGTTTTTATGCGGAGCTTTGTCCTATGCAGATCCAGCATTTTCCTCACCTGATTACTGCTTTTATACTGGGAACGCCTGGTGTATTTCTACTAACATCATCCCCAAGTTTTGCGGTTCCAATTGATAGATTAGTTGCTCCTGAACCGTTAAATACCTTGGCAGAAAAACCCTTCGCGCAGGTGAATTCTGTCTCTCAACTCTCGGATGTAAAACCCACTGACTGGGCGTTTCAGGCGCTGCAATCTCTAGTAGAACGCTACGGCTGCATTGTCGGTTATCCCGACGGCACCTACAGAGGAAACCGGGCGATAACGCGGTACGAATTTGCAGCAGGATTGAATAGCTGTCTCGATCGAGTCAGCGAACTAATTGCCGCAGGAACAACCAACCTGATTACTGGGGAAGATTTAGCGATCGTCCAAAAACTGCAAGCAGAATTTGCAACTGAATTATCGGTGTTGCGGGGTCGAGTCGATACTCTAGATGCACGCACGGCACAACTAGAAGCGAATCAGTTCTCCACGACTACTAAGCTGAATGCGGAAATTATCGTGGTGGTAACAGATACCTCGGGCAACCGTGTTGGAGATTCGGACGATCGCACCAACACTATTGTTGCCAACCGGGGCCGATTAAATTTTGAAACCAGCTTCACCGGTCGCGATATGCTGAGAACCCGTTTGGAATTCGGCAACTTGGGCAGGAGGATTTCCGATCAGACGGGTACAAATATGACGGCATTGAACTTTGATGGCAATACCGACAACACAATCACCGTCCCTCACGTATTATATGTAACGCCGCTGACCTCTAATCTGGCGCTGACCGTCGGCCCCACAGGTGTTGGGTATCCCGATATTACGGATTTGCTGACTCCTCCAACCATCGCTACCGATAGTGAGGGAATTCCCTCGAAGTTCGGACAATACAATCCCCTCTACCGCCGGGGAGGTGGCGGTGCTGCTGTCAACTGGACGATCGTCAACAACCTCACCCTGACTGTAGGCTATATAGCAGGAAATCCCAATCTCCCGCAGTCAAGTAACGGTTTATTCAACGGTTCGTACAACGCTTTGGTTCAGCTTGCCTACCGGCGCGATCGCGGAGCCATTGGCGTAGCCTATTCTCGTACCTTTGCACCAAGCGGTAAAGCCGATATCACAGGCGGTACGGGCAGTTTTCTGGCTGCGCAACCGTTTGGGAACAATATTGCTACATCCAGCGATTCTGTAGGCGTACAAGGATTCTACCGCCTTGCTCCCCGCTTCCAAGTTCACGGTTGGGTCGTTTATACTCGCGCCAATGCAGAAAATTCCGGTGTTAGCAGCCTTTCTGATGGTAGAGGTGGCTTGGTTTTGCTAAATGTTGACGGCGGCGATCGCGCCGATATTGTGTATGGGGCGATCGGTATAAGTTTCCCAGATGTGGGAGGTCAAGGCAACCTACCCGGAATTTTGGTCGGTTTGCCGGGTCGGGTGACGAGCAGTAATGTGCGCCGCGAGCGAGATACTTCCTATCACATTGAAGCCTTCTATCGCTTTCAGGTAAACGACAACATTTCCATCACCCCTGCTGCTTGGGTCGTTGTTAATCCTGAGAATGACAGCCGCAACGACACTCAATGGGTTTGGTTGCTCCGCACAGGCTTTAACTTTTAACGGGAAAGATATTTTAGTAAGCTGTCGCGCATTTAAATTGTATATTCAGGGCGGGCGGGACGCCCACCCCACAAGACTTTGATTTTTTTTTGACATACAGTTTAAATGCCGCAACAGCTTAACCTAGTCCTGGACGCAAAAACCCAGTTTCTTAACGTAATTGCCTCATTTGAGACGACTATCGCGAGAAACCGGGTTTTTTAGACTGATAATGCGTCCAGGACTTCATATCGTTTCCGGTTGCATGGGAACGATCGAGTCCTGGTCCATAATTCCACATTCCCCGACTCCCGACTCCCCACTCCCGACTCCCCATCCCGAACGGTGTAACCGGAATTGATATCAATTCCATGCCACAACAAAAAACCCCTGCCATCGCTGGCTGGGGTAAAAAATTATCAGGGTGCATCTACTAATATTTGCCAGTATAGCATACCTTTGGGGGGTGTTACCCTTCATGGGTAACACCCAACGCCAAGTTTAAATCAGAATAAGTTATGATTGAATGCGCCAATGATTGACAAAGCTTTTATATCATCTGGTTTTGTCCCAGCCGATCTAAAATTTAAGATTTAGAATAAATCTGTGCTAGACCTCAAATTAATCCGAGAAAACCCGCAAGCCGTGCAAGAAAGCCTCAACCTGCGCGGAGGTAACTATGAAATCGAGCCGATTTTGCAACTAGACAGACAGCAGCGGGAGTTGGAAGGCAAGCGATCGCAACTGCAAGCCCGCAGCAACGAAATCGCCAAACTCATCGGCCAAAAAAGAAAATCGGGTTTACCCCTCGAATCTCCCGAAATTCAAACTTTGCAAGCAGAAGGCAACGAAGTCGGCACGGAGTCAAACGAACTGCAAGCAAAGGAAAAAGACCTAAAAGCTCAAATAGAAGCTTTATTGCTGCCTCTGCCAAACTTGCCGGGCCAGTCAACGCCGATCGGCAAAAATGAAGATGAAAACGTCGAAATCCGGCGCTGGGGAGACGAATACATACCCCAAAATACGGGGATTTTGCCACACTGGGAAATCGGCGAAAAGTTAGGAATTCTCAACTTTGAACGGGCGGTAAAAATCGCTGGACCCCGCTTTGTCACCTTAATGGGATCTGGTGCAGCCCTGGAAAGAGCGATAATTCAATTCATGCTCGACCGCCACACAAAAGCCGGTTATGTAGAAGTCATTCCCCCATTTTTAGTTAATACCGAATCCCTCACTGCTACTGGTCAATTGCCAAAATTTGCTGAAGAAAGTTTCAAGTGCGACCAAGACGATTTGTGGCTGATTCCTACTTCCGAAGTTCCGGTTGTCAATTTGTACAGAGGTGAAATTTTGACAGCAGAACAGTTGCCAATTTATCACTGTTCTTATACTCCTTGTTTTCGGCGCGAAGCTGGCAGTTACGGCAAAGATACGAGGGGATTAATTCGCCTGCACCAATTTAATAAAGTTGAATTGGTAAAACTGGTGCATCCGAGTACCTCCGAGGCAGAGCACGAAAAGTTAGTGCAGGATGCTGAGGGAGTTTTGCAGGCGCTGAAATTGCCTTATCGGGCGATCGCACTATGTACAGGCGACTTGGGTTTCGCGGCAGCCAAAACCTACGATTTAGAGGTGTGGCTGCCATCTGCTGGCAAATACCGCGAGATTTCCAGTTGTTCCAACGTCGCAGATTTTCAGGCGCGGCGGGCAAATATTCGCTTTAAAGAAACGGGGAAAAAAGGCACTCAATTCGTTCACGCCCTTAACGGTTCCGGTTTAGCTATAGGTCGGACAATGGCGGCAATTTTGGAGAATTACCAGCAGCCGGACGGGACTGTAAAAGTGCCGGAAGCCTTACAACCCTATTTAGGTCGCGAGGTTTTGTAAACAATTTCGTAGTGAAGACTTCAGTCCTAATCGCAGAAGAAATTAGGACTAAAGTTATTACTACGAACCATTTAATTAGGACTAAAGTCCTTACTACGAAATGAGATTTGATATTAGATAAAATCCGGTGGCATCGGAATTGATATTACCAACAGTCAGGACACGGCGCGGTGCCGTTTCCCGAAAATTAATCGAGCGATAGTTACATCTTTTATCCAGGAAGATTGATTATTTTGGGGTAGGGAAAATGCACGGTGCCGTGTCCAGAGTTGGTGGCAGTCAACACTCAACAGTCAACAGTCATCAGTCATCAGTCATCAGTCATCAGTCATCAGTCAACAGTCAACAGTCAACAGTCAACAGTCAACAATCACCGACGGTGCAACCGGAATTGATATTACTTACAGTTTACCTAATGTTTCCTTGATATCCAGCGCCAAATATCTATCCAATGCTAGATAGACCCAATAAAGAGATAACTGACTATCGCTGCTAGTCTTATGAAATCCCAAAGCCTGGGCCTGTTTTTCGTACAGGGGGTGCATTATCAGCGTGTGCAAGTCGCAAAGATTGGGAAAATCTGTTTGCATTTCAATTAAAACTTTCTGTGTGTCTTCGAGGAAAGCAATTCGGTATTCTAAGAAATACTGCGGATCTATCATCCAACTGCGGATAAATACTGACTGGCAATTTTTATCTCCTGGTAGCGCCATATTGAAAGGATCGATATCGGAAAGTGAACTTAAATGAAGGCTTTTGCTAGGAGCGTTAAAAAAATTTAATTCTGATTCGCTAGCGGTGGGATAAAGTAAGTAAAACCCGACTGGATTGAGATTATCGCAGCGGCGCAAAACTCGCATTCCTTTTGAGTATTGACTAGCCAAAAGCCGGAGGATTTTAGCAATTTTGTAGGGAACGGCGTTAGTGTTGCGGTTCATCCAGTTGTAATTGGTGGCTAATAAATTTGCAACGGGAATCGCGTCGCACCGAGGGTTGAAATCATCTAATTTGAGTTTTACCGGATTTTCCGGCTGCGCGGCATCTAAAATTTCAGAAACAGGTTTAATTTCAATTGCCGTAGCGTTACCATCAAAGTGTTTTGCGATCAATCCTAGTGCTGCTAATTTATCTAACATCATTCCGGCGGCGCGATAGCTCCCGCGATCTGAATCGCAGTAAAATAGTTGGGCGGCTTCCCGGTGAGTGCACTGCACTTCTGTTGCTGGCAATTCCAGTTTCGCCAGGGGTGGTTGGAGACGGGGCTGGCTTTCCTGAAGCTGTTTCACCAATAAGTAAATCCACAGCCTGATAAAGCATTCAGCCCTAGTGCGGGTTACGCCTACTCGTTTCATCAACAGCGAAACAGCCGTGCGGCGTTGAGATGGAGAATACCAAGCATCTAGTTTTGCAATATCCATTTCAGTCGAGAAGCAGCGAAGGAACTCTAGTTACATATTGGCTCAATTACAAAAAACTTCACCCCGTTTTAGGTTACTTGTTGCCGCTGTTGCTCAACTTTCGTGATTTGGGCCGACTCTACAAGATAGCTGGTTCCTCCTTGCAAGTTCACTGCTTCCCAAAGCACAATCCATTTTAGATATTTTCTGGCTTGATTTAACAAAACAACCAACCCGACTAAATTAGCAACTTTAGAGGTTTACGCTATGTAAAGTGCTTATATGAATCGGATTGGAAAATTTTTGCCGGGAGAAGCGATTAATAATTATGAGAGGGAAGAGTATCTCGGCAAAATGGCCTCGCGCCCTTTGAGAGTCAGTCAGGGAATTCTCAACAGCAACGGCATTCAAAAGGGCTACTACGCGATCGATAAACAGCAACCACTATATTCTAACAGCCCAATGGCAGCGTTTGCCGTCCGAGCCGCGATGTCTCAGTCAAATCTGGAACTAGGGGCGATCGACTTACTGGCCTGCGCCACTACTTTACCAGATTTATTAGTATGGGGATTTGTCAGCACAGTACAGGGGGAACTTTCCGAATAATCTCCCCTAGAAATAGTGTCAACTCCTTGAGTTGGCTGTGGCGGAGTTAGTGCTTTAAATTACGCCCCATCTCAACTCGAACTCTGCAAAAACAAACAGCTATTGCGGTAGCTTCAGAATTTCCCTCGCGGCTGTTCAAAAACACCTAATTTGAAGCATAAACTTCAGTTTAAGCGAGAATAGCCCTGCCTTTCGATACATAATTTTGGCGCTGGATGCTCTCCGACGGCGCCGGAGCATGGTTGCGACCAAACCCTCCCAACGCGACAGGGATCAGCTTAAAGATAGAGGGAATTGAGCTAATTTACCACGCCAATGCTTATCCTATTTGTATGTATTCAGGATTAGCCCACGAAACATCAACTAAAAGCTGGTTGAATTATTCCTCCTACCTCTATCCAGCCACAGCGGGAGCTTTTGACTTGCTGCGGAATATTCGCTTGCTGGACAATGTAATGAAATTAGGCGTTGAAGGTTGACTGCGGTTGATTAAAGCAGGGAGAGTTTGTCCGCAGGAAATCGACTGGCTGCTGTGCCGCTATTCGTCTCACTTTTTCCGGGAATAAATTGTATAACTTCTGGAACAAGCAGGCTGCATGATTCCTGAAAAAAAATGGTTTACCAACTTGTACATTCGGGTAAATACAGGCGGCGCATCGATTTATTTAATGTTAAAGGAATTATGCAATTCTGACAAGTTGCAGCCTGGACAGAAAATCTTTTGTTTCCTGCGGAAAAGCTGCCGCTTTACAACGGCATACATGAGGTTAACTTACGGCTATTTAATGACTGCCAACAATCTAAATAAACCCGCCCTCACCGAAGGAATAATCTAAATCAACCCTGTCTGCGCTCGAATAGAAAAAATGTACATTGGGATTGGGCGCCTTGTGGGGGCGGGTTTGTCAGATTATTCGTTTCCGACATTGATGGTTTGTAAAATCCGCTCCGGAGCAATCTAAAATTATAGTGGATTTTTCAGGCAAAATTAATAGTACAACTCAAGCTGCTGCTAGCTGTGGTTGTTCTGCTGCTTTGGACCAATTCGGATTTACCACAATCCACTTGCCTGTAATCGGATCGCGGTAAGTAATAAACGGATTAGATTTTAAAGGTTGACTGCAAGGTTTAGCTGCCATCTCTACACACTCCCAATAACTGGTATTGAATAACTGCTACAACACCATAACTTTAATTATCGGCTGTTTTGCCTAAAATCCGCGTGATTTATACCTCAACAATATGTAATATTTTAGCTATGTTTGGGTGACATATAGCACTGCCTAATGTGATTTAAAACTGCGTTTGCTGTGAGCAGTATCACCAAAAAGCCTCCGTAAAAACACTCTGCCTTCTACCTTTTACCTTCTACCTTCCAGAGGGCCACTATTTTCAGTGTACATCTGATATTATTAAGTAAGGTAAAGACGTTTCTCAGAGATCCCCCTCACAAACTTATGGTGCTATTTGGATTTGGCAAAAAGTCGAGCCTGCCCTCTCCCCAAGAGGCATTGCCGGGACGGGCAGAGTCTATGTCGGTACCGACAACTCACTTTGTTAACGGCAATCCGCTCAAACCTCCCTTTCCAAACGGCATGGAGACTGCCTTGTTTGGCTTGGGCTGTTTTTGGGGAGCAGAACGCAAATTTTGGCAGCAAAATGGAGTTTTTTCGACTGCTGTTGGCTACGCGGCCGGGATTACTCCGAATCCTACTTACAACGAAGTTTGCAGCGGGATGACGGGACACAATGAAGTAGTTCTGGTTGTGTTCGATCCGAAAGTAATTAGTTACGAAACGCTGCTAAAAGTTTTTTGGGAAAGTCACAATCCTACTCAAGGAATGCGTCAGGGCAATGATTCGGGTACTCAGTACCGATCGGGAATTTACACGTATTCAGCCAGCCAAATGCAGCTAGCTGAAGCTTCGCGCGATGCTTACCAGCAGGCTCTGACGGCGGCCGGTTACGGCAAGATTACTACTGAAATTATTGAGGCTCCTGAGTTTTATTACGCAGAAAGCTATCACCAGCAGTATCTTGCTAAAAACCCGAACGGTTATTGCGGTTTGGGCGGTACTAAGGTTTGTTTGCCTGCTATGTCTCAGGCTTAAAACTTGACGCGCTTTAGGGATAGGGACACATATAGCCTTTCGAGCGTAACATGAGGTACTCTCGTGGCCTCCGTGGCCTCCGTGGCCTCCGTGGCCTCCGTGGGCATCAGTTGCGAGCGGTATGTACCTCATTTTATTGAGAACCGCTATAGTTTAGGACACAAGAATGTTTTGTCCCTACACAAGAAATCGGGACAAAACATTCTTGTGTCCCTACAAAATATCGGGTAAATCGGGCTTATAGCCCGCAATAAAAAGCCGAATATGTTAGTAGTTTAAAAACAGGTAATAAATGCTGAAGGCTGTTGTAATTATCAATCTACTAATATCTGTGGCCTGCTTTTATATAGCTGCGAAGGTGGGGAAAATCCGGCGGGCGATCGCAGGTTTTGAAATGCGGATCGCAGCAATGGAACGCCGCAGCAGCAATGTCCTCAGCAACTCGCCGGATTTTCTTGCTAAAAGGCAGCAAGGTACCCGCCAACTGCGACGGCGCTATCAACAACTGGAATTGCAAGTGCAACAGGTTCAGCAACTTTTGGGATTGCTGGGTTTGGGCCGGACGCTTTGGCTCCGGCGCGATCGACCTTTGAGGTAAGCTATCCTAAAACTGCTGCCCCTGCTAACTCCGTAGGATTTTCAACAAGATTTCTACCTTTGCAAAGGGCTGCAATCGGGCAAACGTGCCTAAAATTGGTCTATGGAGAGAAGTTATAAAAATGTCAACTAAACGTTCAGGATTATTTATTGGCGGTTTGCTTGTGGGTTCTGCGATCGGGGCCGTGACTGGGTTGCTGATGGCACCGCGAACGGGCAAGGAGACGCGGCAGATATTGAAAAAATCGGCGGATGCAATGCCTGCGTTGGCGGAGGATTTATCGACTAGCGTGCAGTTGCAGGCCGATCGACTTTCTGAAAGTGCAATGCGAAATTGGGACGAAACTTTGATTAGACTCAAAGAGGCGATCGCGGCCGGTTTGGAAGCGACTCAGCGGGAACGCCAAACACTGGCGGAAACTGAAGCTGAAGTGAGTCCCCCCTCCCGCCCTCCCATCCGCTAAATGACATGAAATCCTCAACCCCAAATCTTAGATTCAAGTGAGCGATCCCATATTTTGGCTAGGACTTTCGATTTTGCTAGTAGCAGTTAGCCTGACTGCTGTTTTAGTGACTTTAATACCTGCGGTGCAAGCGCTGGCCCGGGCGGCCCGCAGCGTGGAAAAGCTCGCTGATACGCTTTCTCGCGAGTTTCCGCCGACTTTGGAGGCGATTCGGTTGACGGGGCTGGAAATTAGCGAGTTGACGGATGATGTTAGCGATGGGGTGCAAAGTGCGGGGGAGGTTGTGAAACAGGTCGATCGAAGTATTGGTAGCGCGAAAAAGCAGGCGCAAAACGTGCAGGCTACAACTCGCAGCGTGGTTACCGGGGTTAAGGCTGCTTGGAAAACTTTAACTCGGAAGCCGCCGATTTCTGGGACAAATCGCCGATCGACAGATAGATTGTCGCCCAGTCAAAGAAATGCGCTTTCGCTGAGGGATTCGGGTTTGGAGGACAGGTATTCTGGGGGTTACGGTGCCGATACGAATAATGGGGAATCGCCCAGGTTGAGGACTAGCGAGGGTTCTGGTTTGCCGGGGGATGCTGAAGATTTTGAGGAAGCGTCGAAGGATTCTTGATAGTCGATCGCTTTTTACCTGGCTTGTTTCAACTTTTGAATTTCCTCAATACTCAATCCTGTTGTTTGAGCGATCGTTGCTTCATCTAACACATCCAGAAGTCCTTTGGCAATTTCAAGCGCTTTTTCCTTCATTGCCTGTGAAACAGCCTGTGAAACAGCCTGCTTAACAGCTTTAGTAATAGCATTCCGCTGGTCTTGTATGTAAATTTCCTGATGTTCTAAATCTTCCAACTCTTCGCGGGTTAAATCGGCGCGATTCGCAACTTCAAAAGCTTTCTTAATTGCCTCGACTTCTCCCATTGGTTCCGGTACAACTTCTAAACTTTTGGCATTTTTCAGAAAATATATCCACTTATCGGTTAGAGTTTCTAATTCTTCTAATTTTTTTCCAAATTTCGGTAATTCAACAAACACTAACTCGATATCGTAAATTAGATAGTCAACCAGATAATCTCTTTCTTTGAGGACAAAGCGGGAAATTACTTTGTCGAGATTGGGAAACATTTCAAAGTCAGTAATAGTTAAGGCAATTACCGGATTTAGTAGCGTGTAATCTACTCCCGTGTCTAGTTGAATCGAATAAGCTTTAGCAGCATTGTACAAGATCCGCTTTTCAAAGCCTTCTACATTTAATACCTGCATTTCGATAATGACTGTTTGCTCGTTATTCAGCTTGGCTCGGATATCTAAGTAAGTATCTTTAATTCCTCTAATTTTGGGGGGTTGATAGGGATTGAGGATTTCTAAAGATTCGATCGCAGAATTGCCTTGGTAGAGGATGGCGTTGAGAAAACTGATGAGGATTTCTTTGTTTTGTTCGTCGCCGAATATTTTTTTAAAGGCAAAATCTGTTTTGGGGTTGATAAATCTCATTTTTGAAACCTCGACTGTGAAGGAATCGCTCTCGATTAAGATTATACCATTTATGCTGTTTGATTGAGGGTCTTCTCAGAGGGCAAAGCTTTTGAGTAAAATTGGTGGTTGGGAGGGCGATCGCCCTTCAGTTAGATTAGTTACTATAGGGGCGATCGCACATCTAATCTTTTTTATCCAAGTCTTCTGTTTTTGCAGTTTCTGAAGTTGAGGGGAATGTTAATTGGATGTTAATATCCATTGATATTGTACTTTGCTCCAGCCAACCTATATTAACTATCTTTATTAATGCTTCTGTAGGTACAGAATTATTTATTTTAAATTCAGGAGAGGACTGAGTTTTATATCCGGCTTCCTCTAGCCGATCGCAAATATTGCGCCAATTTCCTACAGGTTCGTTAGGTACATCTGCGATTTTTTTAACATATTGGTATAAAGTTTTACATAAATAAACCTCTGCACTTTTGGAACTCTGAAACAGTTGGCGGGCGATTTCGGCGGGACTGCAACCGGAAAGCAATCCTCGGAGGTAGAGTTTTTCTGTTTCTGTTAGTCCCCTGCGCGATCGAGGAGAGATTTGCCGTTTAGCTTCTGCAAAAGCTTGGTACAGCCTTTCTAAGTCCCAGTGTTTGGCGGCTTCGGCAAATAAGTCTTCCTTTGAGGCCATTTTCTGGTGTGGTGAGATGTGGCTAACGATAGCATAACTGAAATTGCTAGCGTTTGTTAGTTGTTTGCTAGCTTTGCTTAGTGTATTGTTATATACATCAGATATAGTTGAGTTTGTTAGGGCGTGTGACGCTGAGTAGGAATACTAGGAGTCAGTAATGGGCGCGATCGCTTCAACTCACCTCAAAGCTACTATCTGCGAACGTCTGACAACGTTAGGTAAAGTTTTGTAATAAAAACCCCATATTTTGCATAAAACTTGTGGACTCAGCCTGATAGATAAATAGAGCTTTAGAAGTACCGCTACTGTTGCGGTTCATCGGAGCTCAGGGTGGATTAGGGCGATCGGCCGATCGGCTTTTACAACAAACAGTTTATTTAATCCAAGCAAACACAGGGCAAGTCTATGTACTTGTCTCTAATCAACACGAGGAAATAACGTGTCTAATTTTTTCACGCCTGAATTTAATAACGAAAGTGCGATCGCTCCTTGGAATGCCAGCCTAGAACCGACTAAGGCTATTATCCCGCAGCTAGATGCTAACCGTGTGCTAACGGGGGGTGTTGGTCAGGAGGTTAATCTCCCGACTTTAACGCCAGAAGCCTATGACAATATCATCTTGCCTGACGATTTGCTAACCCGGATGGCTAGTGCGGCGAGCACGGACTCCAACAGCAGTTTACCCGATAGCTCTGTCGATTTGCTAACAGGTCAGGCGATGTCAGAGGTTTATGGGGATTTGAGTAAGTTTGCGGCCGGGCCAGATTTCGTGGCTAAGATGAATTTGGCTTTTGGGGAAAACTGGGATGCTGCAGGTGCCAAAGCCTTAGCTGAAGGATGGTTTCAGGGAGATTTTAGTGATATCCCGCCGGTGAAGGTTGTCTCGTCTGCTGAGATAGGTGGGGCGAATGGGGCTTTTGCGGCGGCGACGGATACGATTTATTTATCCAAGGAATTTTTGGCTCGGAATGGGGCTAATCCGGCGGCGGTTGCGGATGTGTTGCTGGAAGAAATCGGGCACTCTGTTGATGCGCGGTTGAATGTTACGGATTCACCGGGAGATGAGGGGGCGATTTTTTCGAGGGTTGTTCAGGGTAAGCAGTTGAGTCAGGGTGAGCTTCAGGGGTTGAAGGGTAAAGATGATATATTCACTATCACACTAAATAGTCAAAAGATTGATTTAGAACTCTCTGTAAATTATAGCAAAACTTACGATAGCACATCTTCTGATGCAGCTAAATCAGTTTTATCTATCTTTGGTATAGAAGCAGCTAAGTGGCAAACAAATGCTGAACTCTATATGTCTGATTCAGATCCAGTTGAGGGGGAAGTCATTAATTTTGAATTAATTATTAATTATAATAATATCCAGGGAGGTTATTTGGGAGCACCTAATCCTTATACAGTCTTTGGTTATACTAAAAATTTAAATATAGGAAATAAGACAACAGATGCTTTCCCCCCATTAACATCATGGCTAGCTGTAAGAAACGGAGATTTTATAAATCCCGATCAGTGGACATTAGAAGTCGTTGACAAAATTGGCTCTACCTCTATTGTAATTGAGGGTGGAAAAATCAATGTTAGTAATACTATCGGTAATACCCAGTTTGGAGGAGAAATAAATTTTAAAGCTAATAATCCAGAAAAAACTTTTTTTGTCATTAAAAACTATGGACTGTATCAGGATAATTGGAATTTCCTACAAGTTAGCAATCTTTTGAACAGCAAAAATGATAATGGCAAATTTTTTGAAAGTGGATATTTTAAAATAAAAGGTCAAGTTAAGGCAGACATTAAAAGTTTCAGTCCTAATAATTACAACTGGTTGCAAATTTATTTTACTACATCTGCAAATTATAGTTATACTCAGTTTGCATCATTCACAGAAAATCAACTGTACGACAAGAAAAGATTAGATGCACATACTTATGCTCTTTTCCCTACGATGACTATAGGCGGTGCAGATTTAAGTAATTAGTGTCGATTGATTGTGCAAATAAATGCAGTATTATTAGTAGGCTTTCAATATTAACTGCATCCAATAGAAAAACCCTCAATCTCTAGTGACTTCATATTTAGCATAGAATAAAAATGGCATTAAAATTTACCAATGATAATGGTCTTATTCGCTTACTGGGCGATAACACCGCAGAATTCATCACCCTCTCACCAGGACAACTAACAAATATACCTGCTGGTGCATGGGTTCTCGCCGGAAATGATACAGTTATAGGATCTGCCGACAGCGAAATAATTTTGGGAAACGAAGGTCAAGATAGCATTTCAGGTGGTGCTGGTAACGATACCCTGCTTGGTGGCAAAGATAGCGATTTTGTTGATGGAGGCATTGACAACGATTTAGTTCGAGGTGATCTAGATGCAGATATCGTCAGAGGCGGAGACGGCAACGACAGTTTATTTGGTGGGAGAGGTACTGATCAACTCTTTGGTGATGCTGGAGATGATTTTCTATCAGGTGATAGGGACAGGGATACACTTACTGGCGGAGAAGGAAGCGATATATTTGCCTTGGCAATAGGTGGCGGTTTAGATATCATCACCGACTTTGGAAATGGAAGCGATTTCATCCAATTACCAGCAGGTGTAAATATCAGTGACATTTTAATTGAATCGAGCAGTGCTTTTACCTTACTTAGTCTTAGAAGTACAGGTGAACCATTAGCGCAACTGAATAATGTTCCGGCTTCCAGTATCACAACTGGAAGGCTTTTGTTGCCTAATCAGCAACGTCTTGAGAGTCCGCCTCCGCGTATAAATATACCAGGTACACCTCCAGAACCTCCTGCTCCTCTGTTACCTGATGTGCCACCATCACCTATTGGATTTTGAAATGTAGTGGTATCGCCCCTTTTCTTCTTAGGGGGCGATGGTCTTTTTCCTAAAGTGCGCTGCTACTTTCAGTGTCGGCATCTATGAGGACTGGTCAAAGTGCGATCGCCCTTTTCCCCCAAATAACCAAAAGGGCGATCGCTCTCTGCATTTAATTCACCGGAGATGACTCAGCTAAACCTAATTCTGCCATCAGTTGTTCGTGAGAAATGTTGTCGCTTCGCTCTTGCTTTGACTCTGATTTCCGAAGCGGTTCGGGAATGTCAGCGAGTGTCAAAACGGGTAGCGTCAATGCTTCTTTAAACCACTCAATGTTTTTTGCTAATTCTTCTAAGCTTTTTCCCCAAGGTTCCACAGCATTTTCAGTACATCCCGCGATCGCTCCATCTGCTTCATAAAACACTTCCCGAATGATATAATCGCCGTTATCTTCCAGAAACACTCGATAATTCCATTTAATTGTCATACATCCTCCTGCTGTCCGCGAAATAAAAAAGTATTGCCCTCTTTCTCGCCAATACGCTTAATTTCTACAATCTGTACCTGTTCTTCAACATTGTAAAAGACTCGAAACTCCGCAATCGGCAATTCCCAACCTGCAATACTATTAGGTCGAGTGCGCTTGCGGTTGCGAGTCTCAACACTAGGTTCATATCGCAATTGCACTGGAATTTCGCTCAAGATTTGTTGTTGCTCGTGCTTCTTAAAGTATTTTAAGTCTTCTATTGCTTGCGGAGTGTATTCAATCTGGTACATTTAAGTTAATAAATTAACTATAGTCCTTTCTTAATTATCATAGCCAAATTTGTAAAATTTTCTGCTCAGAAACTCATGAAAATTCGAGAATCAGTTGGTCAAAGTGTCTGGAACCATTCTGAGGGTTGGTGCTGCGAGCCTCTTGACCCCATACCGCCGGGTCATATTGCCCTAGCCGTTGAAGCGATAGATATTAATCTTGTAGACTGGGATATCGAAGAAATTGGCGAAAAAGCAGGTTTTGATATTCAGTACAGATACACCGGAGTGAATGACCCGAAAGATTCATCTTTAGCTTGCGTAACTCAGGCAAGTCGGCATTTATGAGGACTTGTCAAAGCTCGATCGCGATTTGGAAGTTTTGATTGCAGCCGGCATCCCGCGTCATTTATTTAAAATACTGACTGACAACGATGACATCGATTTGAAGCCTGTAACGCAATACCTCAAAGCAGTCTAATAATGTCTTGGGCATGGCGCAATTGTCGGCCCCTTTTTTCCCTGCATTGCGATCGCCCTTTTCCCCCAAATAACCAAAAGAGCGATCGCATTCCCTCTCTATCATCCTTTGATACCTAAGCGATTGCTACAGTCCTAATGTGTGTCTGAGTGCAGCATCTACAGATACCATATCTGACCAAATACCGATCGCTCTATCAATTTCTGAATCGAGAACAGTGACAATATTATCAGTCACAATCACCGAATTTGTTATTAATCCCGTTTGCTGTCCTTCAGACGTTGTGATATCTACCAACACTCGACTGCGATGCCCAGCACGAGCCATATTACTCGTAATCATTGCCACAGTAGTCTGCGACAAATTAGTTGCTATACTATTAGCCTGAATGACCAAAGTCGGTCGCCGCTTAGCGGTTCGCAGGCTGGAATTGGGAAACAAAACTAACACCACTTCGCCACGATTATAACGCATCGTACACATCCATTTCTGGACAGTTCCAATCTTCAGCAAAACTTTGCAGCCTCGCACGCAGATTTGCTGCTTGTTCTCGATTTATACCGCGAGATTGTAAATCTATAGCTCCCTTTTTTTGTCCCTCGTCAATAAAGTCGCCAAGTTTTGATTCTTCCTGATTTGTTGTAATTTCTGCAAGTAGCCTTTGATTCATTTCCAGATACGTCGAGATTGCTTCATTCACTACGTCGCTTAAATCTCGATTCATCAAGGTAGCGAGCGCAGAAAGTGCTGCTTTTTTCTCGCTGTCCAGTGTCAGCATCATGTTTTCTTTGCTCATTGTTTGTGCGGTCGCCATCAATAGTATTATTATGCCATTATAGCAAAGAGTCAATTCAAGGGTCATAGCTACCTTGGTAAGTGCTGTAGATGCGGTAGCCAGGGAGTACAAAAGCCATGCCAATTGGACTATGAATTTTCCCCGGATAGCTTTCTTCTGTCAAGCTACCCCCAATCCGAATTTTTAGCGCACCCAGCCAAATGTAGAGCCCTGGAATTAAAGTATCTAAACTGTAAACGATCGATCGCATTTGAAGATCCGGCGGATTAATCGGTTTTAAATACTGTGGCTTTTCAGGTTTAGAAATAGATATAGCACTGATTCCTGTGCGGTATGGTGGAAAAGCCGTCTTGTTGAGAACATTTTAACATAACCTAACTTTCACTTTTTTAGTGTTAAGCTTGCTGTAGTATTTTGTCACCATAGCCCTAGATCTTGTAGACTGGGATCTCGAAGAGATTGGCGAAAAAGCAGGTTTTGATATTCAGTACAAATACACCGGAGTGAATGACCCGAAAGATTCATCTTTAGCTTGCGTAAGTCAGGCAAGTGGGTATCTATGAAGACTTCTCAAAGCTCGATCGCCCTCTCGAAGCTTTGATTGTACCCATGAGGCCCAGAAACCGGGTTTTTTATCAAAATACTTCGTTATAGCCGGCAGATTCGGTAAAAAACCCGGTTTCTTTAGTCGGAGTGCATCAGTCCTGTCTGATAATGTTTTGGGCGTAGCGCAATTGTTCTTTGTCCTAAAGTACGCGCGTGCGTAGCTATCCCGTAGGGAATCGCCCTTTTTTTCCGAAAGTGCGATCGCTCTTATTTAAATAATGTTAATATCGAAGCATGGATAGTGTGTACAGACTGCAAGGCGTTGAGTTTGAATGGGACACAAACAAATTCCAGATTAACCTAGAAAAGCATGGCGTTAGCTTTGAAGAAGCCGCAGAAGTTTTCTTCGATCCCTTCTATCAGGAGGGAGATGCAACGGCTAATGACGAACAGCGTAACTTTATCCTGGGTTACTCCCGCACTCAACGCCTATTACTGGTTGTTTATGTAGAACGCAGCTTGCGAATACGCATCATTTCTTCCCGTCCTGCAACCCGCACAGAAAGGAAACTATATGAACAATTCTGAAGAAGAAATAAAATTGCAATTGCGACCTCGTACAGCGGAAATAGTCTCGCTAAACATTCCAATAGATACTTTAGCATCACTTGAGAAAATAGCGGCAAATCGAGATATGTCTGTAGAAGCATTGCTTAAGTTTTATATAGGGCAAGGCTTACGGGAAGACTTAGCTAAAGTCTTTTCAGAACGCTTGCTGGACAAAACTGCTCAAGTTTTGGCTAGACACCTGGAGTCAGCCGAAGAAATATCAACTATTATTCGAGAAATTCAAGCTGAAACTGCACGTTAAATGATGGCGCGATTTAATTACCAAACTAAAAGGCGATCGCCCTTTCCTTCCCAAAGTGCGATCGCCCTTATCTAACTTCTCTTCCCCTCACATTTCTCAGCCACAGCGACTTGCTACTGCAGAACTAAAATTTCTTCTACTTTCAAAGGAACCATAGCATATTCAAACCCTTGACTATCAGCAAACTTCACTAAATACTGACATTCCTTTCCCCTATCAGACACTTTAAAAATAGTTCCCACAAGTCCGGCTAGTAAACTAGAAATAGAAGCGTGTTCCGATTCCAAGAGCGTTAATCGCGTATTTGAAACAGGCTTCAGAATAGCAACAAAATCCCCAAGTTTCAGATATTTATGAGAGCTTAAGAAAAGCTAAAATCAAAGCAGGGTTAGAATTAGTTGAAGTAATTTCCCAGAAGTACCTTCTAAAAGTGGGTAGGGGCAGGTTTAGTTAGGATATACGCGATCGCAGCGAGTTTACCCCTTTCACGCACCCGCCCTTCCCCACCCTAGGATTTACGCCTTACTTAGGCCTTAAGTTCGCGCTGCTAAACTCAGAAGCAACAATCATCGACCCAATCCCCGCATCCGTAAATATTTCTTGCAGCAAAGCGTGAGGAATTCGACCGTCAATAATGTGAGCACCCTTAACACCCTGAGCCAAACTCCGCACACAACAATTAACCTTCGGAATCATCCCCCCAGACACAACTCCCGACTCAACCAACTGTCTCGCTTCCTGAATATCCAACTTAGCAATCAGACTCTCGGGCTTGTGATAATCCTCCAAAATTCCCGCCGTATCCGTCATCAAAATCAACTTTTCTGCTCCCAAACCAGCCGCAATTTCCCCAGCCACCGTGTCAGCATTAATGTTGTAAGATTGACCTTTTTCATCCGCCGCCACGCTGGAAACCACCGGAATATAACCGCTGTTCACCAAAGACTCCAAAATCTGGATTTTCACGCCGCTGACTTCACCAACAAACCCAATTCCCTCCCGGCCGTCCGGACGAGCTTGAATAAGATTGGCATCCTTGCCGCACAATCCCACTGCTTTGCCGCCAGCTTGGTTGATTAACGAAACAATTTCCTTATTTACCTTCCCCACCAAAACCATTTCTACAACTTCCATCGTCGCCGCATCAGTCACTCTCAAACCATCCTTGAATTGCGGCTCAATTCCCAATTTTTCCAGCCAAAGATTAATTTCCGGGCCGCCGCCGTGAACCACAACCGGACGCATCCCCACGCAAGCTAGCAGCACAATATCCCGAACCACCTTGTCTTTGAGACTGCTATCTTTCATCGCCGCACCGCCATATTTGACCACAATGGTGCGACCAGTAAAGTGTTGAATGTAAGGCAGTGCTTCGGACAGCACCTCTACTCGATTAGTGTCCGAATTCCTAACAAAATCGCTTTGTTTGAGCATGGGTAAATTACAAAAGACTAAAAACTTAATTCTAAACTTTAATGGTTAAGGCACATATCAACAGCCACAAAAATCACTTTTTCCCTGGAAGTTATCGACGCGCAGGCTGGATCGATCGCCCTTATTGAGCCCAATCCTCAAAATTTTAATAGGTTTTTTTAATAATTTCATTTAAAATTTTGTATTATAACTTATACATTTCTTGCTAAAGTCAAGAAATGTATAACTCCCTTGATTTACTTAACGTTTTATGTTAACTGCTGTCGCCCAAGACTCCGAAAACCTTCAGTACAAGCTACCATTAGAGGCTGACTCCTCCCCCCGGATGACAGTATTTTGCGATTTAGACGGGCCCATAGTCGATGTGTCCGATCGCTACTACGCCACATATCAACAGGGATTAGCCGACACTCAAGCAGCTTATGTTGCTAGGGGAATCAACCTCAACCTCCAAATCCTCAGCAAACAGCAGTTTTGGCAAATGAAACAAAACCGAGTGCCCGATGCTGAAATAGCCAAAATTTCAGGCTTGTCGGGAGAAGAAATTCACGTTTTTCTCGGATGCGTGAGTCGGATTGTCAATCAGCCAGACTTGTTGCACTTAGATCGCATCCAGCCGGGAGTGCAATGGGCGATCGCACTTCTGCACTCCCGCGGCGTGCGCCTGATTTTAGTCACCCTGCGGCCGAGAAATCAAGCCGTTCAACTGTTGCAAAATTACGGTTTAGCCAGACTGTTTACCTGCATTAGCGGCACTCAGATGCCCGATGCAGCCTATCACAACTATACAGCCTTAAAAACAGAATTGTTGGCTGAAGTTGCAGAAGAATTTGAGTCATCGCTGGGTTCGGCTTGGATGATCGGAGATACAGAAGCAGACATCCTCGCAGGAAAAGCATTGGGAATACCTACAATTGCCGTTACCTGCGGAATTCGCAGCCGCTATCAACTGCAACAGCATCAGCCTAATTTAATTCTCAGCGACTTGATTATTGCCGTTCATCACTTATTAGGTTCGGGCCAACAAGTAATAGTAGAATGACTACAGTTAAGAGTAATTAGTCAACAGTTAACAGTCAACAGTTAACTGTTGACTGACTAAGGCTTTTCTAAATTCCTGGTCATTTCCCACAAGCGATTGAGGGGAAAATAAATTACCGGAGCCCAAAGACTGCTAAGAATAGCAGAACACAAAGCCACTCGCTGGTGATAGGTCCAAACTTCCAGTAATGCCCGATCGCCCATAGCAAAAAATTGCAGCCCCATCACCGTTTCCGCTACCACCGCCATCCCAAACACAATTAACGCGATCGGAATCGGATCTCTCTCAACAATATCTGCCGGAATCGACCAGGTTTTCTGCAAAACAACTGTTAAGAATCCTACAACAACTAGACTCACAGCGTGGGTAGGATGAGGAGCCGTCATCGCATCTTGAAGAAACCCCAAAACCAAGCCCATGCTAGCAGCTCCCCAAACTGTACGTTTCCGCTTAATACTCCAAGCTACCAACCAAATTAACAGCCAGTTGGGCCCAATTCCCAGCAATTCCATTCCCGGCATCCGAGTAGGCAATATCAGTATGCACAGCATTACAGAAACAAATGTAACGCCGAAGTTGAGAAATTGGCGCGATCGCGAAGACATCCGAGATAAAGCTTTCATTGCTGCTGTACTCCCCCAGATGGTGCAGAAGATTGACTCTGCGAATCCTTTGATTCGGGTTGCTTAGAGTGGGGGTAAACCACCGCCCACTCCAGAGAATTCATCGGTGCAGAGAACTCAACAACAGCTTCTGGAGCCGGAGCTTTATTCATATCCACCGAAACCACTTTTCCCACCGGCAAACCAGGAGGGAACAACTGACTGAAAGAAGAAGTTGAAACCACATCCCCAGGCTTGACATTGGGAACATTATCAAAAAACTCCATCACAGCCTGATTTCCGCCTTTCCCGCGCATAAAACCCATGTGGCGAGTGCGGGTAATTCCCACACCCAATTGACTCGTAGCGTCGCTGACTAACAGCACCAAGCTAGTATTAGGAGTAACGCTGACAACCCGACCTACCAAACCGCCGGGACCCATCACAGTAAAATCTGTTTTGATACCATCGTTACTGCCGCGCCCCAAAGTTACTTGCTGCCACCAGTGGCCGGCACTGCGGCCGACAATAGGAGCTACAATCCCTGGAGGTTTCTTAGCCGAAACGTAACCTAAAAGCTCTTTTAGCTTCTGATTTTGAGTTTCTAATTCTAATAGTTGCGCTTGCAATTCTTGAGTGCGCGCCGAGATGAGCTGCTCTTGCCCCGAGCCGTTGGATTGAAACGGACGAGTCACCAAATTGTAAACTTCAAACAGCGCAGCACCTTGTGTTTGTCGAACTCCCCAAGCGGCAGTTACAGCTAAACCTAAAAGAGCAATTTGCAGTCGCAGATCCCACCACTTGCGGAATGTATTTTTTAGCATAATTTCAGTATTCTAAAATTGTTATGTCAGGATTTTAGATTTGAGATGGCAGCCCTATTTCTAAATCCAAAATCCCAAATTAGTTAACTACATATTGCGCGACGACTGCCCGCTGAAAACCCGTTCCAACTGTTTGTTTTCCAATACCCTACCAGTTCCCAAAACCACACAGCACAGCGGATCGGCCGCCACGTGAGTGACAATTCCTGTTTCGTGACTGATCAGAGTATCTAAACCTTTCATCAGCGCGCCACCACCAGCCAGCATAATTCCCCTGTCAATAATATCTGCTGCTAATTCCGGGGGGGTGCGTTCCAAAGTACGCTTGACAGCTTCCACAATTACTGAAAGCGGTTCCGACATACTTTCGCGAATTTCAGGGCCTTTGATCGTAACAGTTCGCGGCAGACCAGACAGTAAGTGCAAGCCTCGCACTTCCATCATTACGTCGTCATCCTCTGGAGTTGGATATGCAGAACCAACCTGAATCTTAATTTCTTCAGCAGTGCGTTCGCCGATGACCAAATTGTGAACTTTTTTCATGTATTGGACGATCGCCTCATTGAGTTCGTCGCCGGCTACCCGCACAGACTCACTGATCACCGTACCTTGCAAACTCAAAACCGCAACTTCCGTCGTACCTCCGCCGATATCTATAATCATATTGCCAGTCGCCTCAGCCACAGGCAGTCCAGCTCCGATCGCCGCAGCGATGGGTTCATCAATTAACCGCACTTCTCTAGCACCGGCCTGAGTCGCCGCCTCAATGACAGCACGCCTCTCGACTCCGGTGACACCGCTGGGGATGCCAATAATTATCCGCGGCGAAACTAAGCTTCGGCCTTCGTGAACCCTGCGGATAAAAGTCTTGAGCATCAGTTCGGCCGTATCGAAGTCTGCGATTACCCCGTCGCGAAGCGGGCGCAGTGCTATGACGTTCCCTGGCGTGCGCCCGAGCATTTTTTTAGCTTCTTCTCCAACAGCCAGCGGTATTTTTAAATCTTGGTCGATCGCCACTACAGAAGGTTCCTGCAGAACAATACCTTTGCCGGATACATAAACGAGCGTGTTAGCAGTACCGAGGTCGATACCCATATCTCTAGATAACGAAAATCGATTGAGAAGACCCACTGATTCGTACCCCCCCCAAAACTAAAATACTATTGTGTGCAATAATGTTGTTACAAAAGTGTAACCGAGGTGGATTCTATTACGTTTTTCATCCTGAGTCTAGTCAGAAATGTACATTGTCGAGCGAGCTGTTGAGCGCAGACTCGCCAATCATCCACCATCAATATGTTCTGGTAACTGGGTGTAAAATCAGGATGAAGCCCTCACAAGCGCTGTTCCAATTTCAGTTTGGAGGCTAGTGCGCGTGTTGACTGTTTAACTACATCACCGATCGACCACATTCCCCAAAAAGTTTATGAGTCTTAATGTTGTGACTTTAGTAGGCCGCGTCGGCGGCGACCCGGACGTAAAGTATTTTGAGTCGGGTACAGTTAAGTGCAAGTTGACGCTGGCAGTGAGAAGACGATCCCGCAATAACGACGAACCAGACTGGTTTACTCTAGAAATCTGGGGCAAAACAGCGCAAATCGCTGCTGATTACGTTCGCAAAGGCGCTCAAATTGGGGTGACAGGCTCTTTGAAGTTCGATCGCTGGCAAGACCGCAGTACAGGAGCTAATCGCTCAATGCCAGTAATTAGAGTAGACCAGTTAGACTTGCTGGGTTCCAAACGCGACAACGAGTCGGGTATGTCGCAAAACCACAGCGAATTTTAATGTTTGGGGAATTGGGGAAGTAATATTTGTGAATTGGGTGGGTGCTCGTGACTTCAGAAAAGTTAGAAATTGTTCAAACTGAGTACCAAGCTGGGCAAGTAGCTTTTGAGAGTGGCCGGTATGCTCAAGCTGTGCAGAGTTTAGAAACAGCTACCGGTTTAGTCGATCGAAATTCCCGGTTGGGCGGTGAGGTGCAGATGTGGCTAGTGACAGCCTACGAAGCCTCTGGCAATACAGAAAGGGCGATCGAGCTTTGCCGCAAGCTCACCCGCCATCCCCGCCAAGAAACCCGCCAACAAGCAAAGCGCTTGCTGTTCATTCTCGAAGCTCCCAAACTCACTATCCCTCCTGAATGGATGGTGAAAATCCCTGATTTGGCAGCTTTAGATGAAAATCAATCAATCAGTTTTCAAGCCAATCCAAACGCTGATATCAAATACGCTAAACCCAAGCCAGCCGTACCAGAGCCTGTAGATTTGAGTCAGGTTAATACGAAAGACAATCGATTTATCTGGGTGGCGTTAATTGCGATCGGGCTAATTTTAGGCTGCTTATTTATTAGTTATTAATCATTTTTTCCTTCGCACAAACTCTATCTCTAGGGTGCGCCGGGCCGCGCACCTTACCGCTACTGAGAGAAGTTAAGCAATGCTTTTTAGCAATTATAAAAGTATCAGCGCGGTCGCCAAAGAATTCCAAATTAATTACCTGCGGGATAATTTCATTGTCGAAACAGAATTTGCAGTCAGCGAAGTTTTTCGGAATGAATTAGAATTGATTTTCAATGACGGAGTATTTGACAACTCGGAAATCGCCATTTGTGAAAATATCATTTATCCTGTATTAAAAGAAGTTTGGAAAAATTATCGAAGTAATTTTCTCCTCTGGAGTCACCAAACCTTAGTCTATAATGAGAATCTGTCCGGAATTCCAGATTATATATTGGCGAAGCGCTCACCCCTCGGCACAGTAGTTTTTGACAAGCCCTATTTCATATTAGTTGAAGCCAAGAAAGAAAGCGTCTTTGATGAAAGATGGGGGCAGTGTTTGGCAGAAATGCTCGCCGTGCAGCCACTTAACAATGAACCGGAACAAACTATCTTGGGTAGTGTTTCTAATGGGGCAATGTGGCAGTTTGGCAAGCTCAAATTAGAAATGTTTACTCAAAATAAATTTTTCTATACAATTCAGGACTTAGAGCGACTGTTTGCAGCCGTTAATTATGTTTTTCAACAGTGTGAATTACAATTATAGAACTTGCGCCTCTTTATACAGCACTTACGTAGAAACTATACTTGTAGGGTGCGCCGGGCCGCGCACCTTACTACTACAGATAGTGTCAAAATAGAAGGAATTCCGCGTAAGTCGTGTAGTTGCTAAAATAAAAAAAAGACCAAACCACAAAGGCGATTATTGTGAGCGATTCCACCATAGAACAGATATTGAAATTGGCATCTGGGCGCGCCGATGCCGCTGAAGTATACTACCTGTCGAGTCAAGACACCCCCATCGAATTTGAAAACAATCGCCTCAAATCCCTGCAAACCAAAGCACTGCAAGGCGTAGCACTCCGGCTGATTTACAATGGCAAAATCGGTTTTGCTAGTTCCACAGATTTAACGCGGATAGACGATTTAGTCGATGCAGCGATTCAAACAGCCGAAATCGGCGACCCAGCCGAATTTGAACTCGCCTCCAACTTCCACCTAAAAGGTCCGGAAACCACCTACACTCCACCCACAACTCAAGAATTAGTCGAAAACGGCAAAAACCTCATCGAACAAGTTCACGCCTACAATCCCGATATTATGGTAGATGTCGGCTTTCACGTCCGCAGCGGCAGAGTGAAAATTGCCACCACGCAAGACCTGTATGCCGAAAGAAGCAGCCAAATAGTCAGCGGCTCGATCGCGGGAAATTTGGTACAGGGAGAAGACTTTATGCAAGCATACAGTTACGACGTAGCGCGCGATCGCCCCCTAGACACCAACAGCATCCTCCAATCACTCCTCGAAAAATACCGCCTCGCCGAACAATCAGCCACCATCACCAGCGGTTCCTACCCAGTATTATTTACCCCCAGAGCCGCCGCTAGCACCCTAGGCAGCTTGTTTGATACCATCCTTTCAGGTCAAACAGTAGTTCAAAAAGCCTCTCCCCTAGCCGACAAAATCGGCGAAACCTTATTTGACAAACGCTTTACCTTTTTTGAAGACCCCACTTTAGGCCCTTCGGCTTGTCCCTTTGACGACGAAGGTACCCCCACCACCCGCAAAATCTTGATAGACAAAGGTACTGTCACCGGATTTTATTGGGATCGCAGGTGGGCCGCTCGCGCCGGTGTACAATCAACCGGCAACGGTTTTCGTGGCGGATTGTCTCGCCCAGGCCCTGATTTGACTAACTTTTGCATTTCCCCAGGAAATACCGCCACTCAAGACTTGATTGCTAGCATGGACGAAGGTCTAATAGTAGAGCAGGTTTTAGGAGCAGGTCAGTCCAATCAGTTAGCTGGCGAATTTTCTGTCAATTTGGACTTAGGCTATAAAGTAGAAAAAGGCAAAATTGTCGGCCGCGTCAAGAATACAATGGTGGCAGGCAGCATTTTTGAAGCCTTTAAAAATTTGGCAGATTTGAGCAGCGAAGCCGAATGGGTAGGCGGTGCCGCATATTTGCCGAGTATGCTGTTTCAACATTTGGGTGTAGCTTCCAGGCAATAAGTTCAGTGCGGTTTTACTCCTTACCAGGCTCTGCCTGGTAATACATATCGTGAGGCTCTGCCTCGAATTTGGATGAAAGCTTGCGAGGCAAAGCCTCTGGACATGGGTTCCCAGGCAGAGCCTAGGAACCAGTTAACGTGCAAAACAAACATAGAAACAGTGTCGGCAATTCAACGCTTTGCTAATTCATGCAAATAGGTAAAAATAGGGAAAAATGTATAATGAAAGAGCAAAATGTCAAGGATGGAACTGGGAAGAAGAAAAAGAATTTTTTCTTTCTTTTACCTTTGGTTTTTTGCCTTTTAACTCTAGTGACTGGATGCGTTCAGTACGATGTCGGGGTCAACTTTGAGAGTCAAACTCGCGGCGAAATCGTGCAGCACATTAAACTAGGGGAAAGGTTGACGAGCTTCAGCAGCGACACAGTTGCAGAATGGTTGAAAAGCGTAGAACGCAGGGTGAGGTTGCTGGACGGAAAAACTAAACGGCTTTCCCAGACAGAAGTTCTCGTGAGGATTCCTTTCAATAATGGAGCCGAGTTGCAAGACAAGTTCAACCAATTTTACAATCCGATCGCACAAACTGCACAATCTCGGGTTGCAAGTCCCCTAGAAACCGATTTGCCGAAGTTTGAATCTCACCTGAATGTCAAGCAGAATAATTTGTTATTGGTGCTGCGAAATCGGTTGAGTTTGGAATTGGATTTGCGCTCTCTTTCTCTGCTGTCTTCTAACGGCAGTTTGCTGCTGAGTCCGGGGGGACTTTTGGAGCTAGACTTTAGCTTGAACACGCCTTGGGGCGCAAAAAGTATTGAAACTGTCGCCGGTGCGCTGGTTCCCGAAAGCTATCAGCAGGGAAAACAGTTAGTTTGGAAGCTCAAACCCGGGGAAATTAACTATTTGGAGGCGATATTCTGGATTCCCAGTCCCGTAGGAATTGGGGCGCTGATTATTGCCTTATTTGTGGCGGCGGGCATTGCTTTGAAATATCAAATATTGCCAGCGCTGGGAATCGGGAAGAAACCCCAAAACATCGGTCAAACCTAAAGAGGATATGTCCGGCAGGGGCGGGTTAACCAATCTCTTCAATCAACTCTCAGAGTTCCAATAAACCCGCCCATCCCCGGATATTATGGTTAATTGACCAGATTTGATCTTATCAAAAAAAATGGCAGGATATGCCAAAAAACAGTTGACAAATGGCTAAGAATTTACTTAACCTGAATTGAGAATTAGGAACAGAGAAAATGCGAGCGCTAAATTTCTTCTTCATCTTTCTGATTTGCTTGGCTCTAGTATTTTTCAGCATCGAAAATACACAGCCAACCGCAATTCAAGTTATCAAAGGCGTCCAAGTTAAAGCTCCGCTGTGCGTAGAACTAATTGTAGCGACCGGATTGGGAGCAATTCTAGCGTGGCTGTTCAGTCTGTGGTCGAGAATGCAGCGAACCCTCGCGTCGCGCCAACAGATCCGCCAAGTTCGCGAAAAAGAGCAGCGGATTCAGGAATTAGAACAAGATATCGAACGCTATAAAGCAGAAGTAGAAGCCAAACAACCTTTGTTAGAAAGTGCAGAAACTACAAGTTTAGAAACAGCAGCGACTGAGGTCAAAGCGGCTTCAATGACCGCAAATTAACTTGATATACTCTCTCATTTTCGGAGAGGGAAAATCTAAAATCTAAGCTCTAAAATCAAAAATCAAAAATCGAATGGCCGTTTCCCGAGACCAAAATGGCTTAGAAACGATTTCCGAGGGGATCGCAATTTTAATTGACCTAGCAGAACGGGGAGAAATCGATCCTTGGGACGTTAAGGTAATTGAAGTGTTCGATCGATGTCTGAGCAAGCTTACTAACGCCTGCGATGCAGATCAGAGTAAGGATTTCTCCGATTTGTCCCACTCCGGCCAAGCGTTTTTGTACGCTTCAATGCTGGTGTTGCTCAAAGCAGAAAGTATCGTCCTCTCAGAACCCCCCGCCAATCCCGACTCGGCCGACGAGGCGACGCTAGAAGACGCAGAGCACTCAGGAGGGCGACACTTGCCTCAGCATTTGGAGCGGCAATTGCGCCGTCGCGGTGTAGCTCAACTACCGCAAAAACGCCCGGTGACTCTCCCAGAACTGATTGAGCAGTTGCAGCTCATGAAAGCAGCAATGGAGCAGACAGTTACCCCCCGGCGTCGCCCAACCTCAAAAATGCGATCGCAAGCGGCCCAGGCTATCTTTGAGCTAGCTCACCAAGAAAATCTCGTAGAAACTGCTAGCGAACTCGAACGGTTTCTGGCTCAGCGGGATCCGGAAATAGACGAGGGTTGGCTCGACTTGGACAAATTGCTAGAACTCTGGCATCATAACGATTTGCACTCTCCTATCAACCCAGAACTCCCGGTATCGACTGGGGAAGTTCACTTGTCAAATTATGACCGCGTAGGCATTTTTTGGGCGCTGTTGCTGCTGTCGGCTCAGTCTAAAGTAGAGTTGCTTCAAGAGGAGTTTTACCAAGACCTCAAAATCCGGGCGCTTTGAGCTTGGAGCGGCATCAAATCGGGTTTCGGGGCGGGTTTACCAGTCTCTCGAACTCTTGAGAGCTATCCGGGCGAACCCGCTCCTACGGCAATTGTACGTGCATTCACCCGGACTTGATATTATTTCTGATTTCTGGTTCGTTAAATCTAGGTAAATTAGGAATAAATGATTGATAGCCTGGTACGATGTCGCCTATAAACAGGTCAGGATTTTGCCGCGATGGATCGATTCGATCGCAACCGCTAGCATCTAATTGTTGAGTTGATATCAATTAACACAGGGTTGAGGAAGTTAATAATGAAAGCGATGATTCTGGCGGCCGGTAAAGGCACTCGCGTCCGTCCCATTACTCAGACAATACCCAAACCGATGATTCCCATCCTGCAAAAGCCAGTGATGGAGTTTTTGGTTGAATTGCTCCGCCAGCACGGATTTGACCAGATTATGGTTAATGTTTCCCACCTGGCCGACGTGATTGAAAACTACTTCCGCGACGGTCAAAAGTTTGGGGTACAAATTGCCTATTCTTTTGAAGGGCGAATTGAGGAGGGAGAAATGATTGGAGAGGCTCTCGGTTCTGCTGGTGGCATGAAACGGATTCAGGACTTCTCGCCGTTTTTTGACGATACTTTCGTTGTGCTGTGCGGCGACGCTTTGATTGACTTGGACTTGACTGCTGCTGTGAAGTGGCATCGGGAAAAAGGGGCGATTGCTACTATTGTTATGAAATCGGTTCCCCGCGAGGAGGTTCCCAGTTACGGAGTGGTGGTAACAGACGATTCTGGCAAAATTCAAGCTTTCCAAGAAAAACCTTCTGTAGAGGAAGCTTTGAGTACCGACATTAACACTGGTATTTATATTTTTGAACCCGAAATATTCAAGTACATCCCTTCGGGCCAGGAGTACGATATCGGTTCCCAGTTATTCCCCGCGCTAGTAGCAGAAGGCGCGCCTTTTTACGGGATTAGCATGGACTTTGAGTGGGTGGATATCGGCAAAGTTCCTGACTATTGGCGGGCAATTCAGAGCGTACTGCTCGGACAAGTTAAAAATGTTTCGATTCCGGGAATAGAAGTGCGCCCCGGCATTTACACTGGTTTGAATGTAGCTGTCAACTGGGATAAGGTTGATATTACTGGGCCTGTTTACATTGGCGGGATGACGATCATTGAGGATGGAGCAAAAATTGTCGGCCCGACAATGATCGGCCCAAATTGTTGGCTTTGCAGTGGCGCGACTGTGGAAAACAGCGTGATTTTTGAGTATTCCCGTTTGGGTTCCGATGTGCGGTTAGTTGACAAACTGGTGTTCGGGCGCTACTGCGTTGATAAAACCGGGGCTGCGATCGATTTGCAAGCGGCGGCTCTCGATTGGCTGATTACTGACGCTCGCCAAGTTTTACCGACTCAACACGGAGAAGAGCGGCGGGCGATATCTGAAATTCTCGCTAATGGTGCATAATTGCTAATTGCTAATTGCTAATTGCTAATTACTCAAGGTAAGGTGCGCAGTGCGCACCCTACTTTTACGGTTATTATCTCACCTTTCAATTCTGGTAAGGTGCTTAGGTTGCACCCTACATTTTAAGACTGAAGATAAGTATATTGGCTGAGACTCCGCTCATAATTTTGCAGCAAAAGTTGGGACTCCGAAAGAGTAATTTTATTTTGCTGCAAAGCTGCTTCTGTCTGACGGCGGATGCTTTCAACCAAACTTTCTGCATCGTACTGTACGTAGCTGAGGACTTCTTTCATAGTGTCTCCTTTCACAACGTGTTCGATATGATAGCCAGAAGGTGTTAGCTGAATGTGAACTGCATTTGCATCGCCGAATAAGTTGTGAAGGTTGCCCATAATTTCTTGATAAGCACCTCCCAAAAATAGCGCCAAATAGTAAGGTTCTCCTGGTTTGAGAGTATGCAGTTCCAAAACCGACTTCACATCTCGCAAATCAATAAATTGGTCGATTTTGCCGTCGCTGTCGCAGGTGAGATCGGCTAAAATACCGCGCTGAGTTGGTTCTTCGTCGAGTCTGTTAATTGGCATAATTGGGAACAATTGGTTAATTGCCCAACTATCCGGTACGGACTGGAAAACAGATAAGTTGATGTAATAAATGGACGCCATCACCTTTTCTAAATCTTCCAAATCCTCCGATACATATTCTTTTTGCCGCGCGATCCCCTGTATTTTATTGCAGCAAGCCCAGTACAACTGTTCGGTTTTCGCCCGTTCCGCAATTCCCAAATAGCCTAAGTTAAATAAACTGACTGCTTCTTCCTTGAATTGGATAGCATCGTGATAAACTTCTTGGTAATTTTCGGGACTGATAGATTGGTAAATTTCGTAGAGATTGCGCGGAATTTGGTGTGCGTTTTCGTCTATTGGTTCTGGTACTTCTCTGGGGACATCGCTAGTACCGAGTACGTCAAAAACTAACACTGATTGGTGAGAAGCGATCGCCCGCCCGCTTTCGCTAATGATAATTGGTACCTGGATTTTCCGCTCGTCGCAGGCATCTTTCACTCCCGCTACTACGTCGTTAGCGTAGTTTTGCATATTGTAGTTTTTGGAAGCGTGGAAGTTTGTTTTAGAGCCGTCGTAGTCAACGCCGAGTCCGCCGCCTACGTCCAAGTATTTCATATTAGCTCCCAATTTAGCTAATTCTACATAAATGTGGCTGGCTTCTCGAATGGCGTCTTTGATGACGCTAATTGAGGAAATTTGAGAGCCGATGTGGAAGTGCAGTAATTGCAAACAATGGAGCATTCCAGCTTTTTCTAGTTCGCCGACTGCGCGGATAATTTCAGGAATTGTCAAGCCAAATTTTGCCCGATCGCCCGTGGAGCCTCCCCAGCGGCCAACGCCTTTGGTAGTGAGTTTTGCTCGCACTCCCAAAATCGGTTTAATTCCTAATGCAATGCTCGCGGCGATTGCGAGTTCTACTTCCTCAATTTGCTCCAGCACAATTACGGAAGTTTGTCCTAGCCGCTGCGCCAAAATAGCAGTTTCGATGTATTCCCGGTCTTTGTAACCGTTACAAATTAACAAAGCGCCTGGGGTTTTTAAGGTCGCCAAAGCTATCATTAATTCCGGTTTTGAGCCTGCTTCCAATCCGAAGTGATGCGGTTGACCGAATCGCACCAAATCTTGAATTAATTGTCGGTGCTGGTTGCATTTGACTGGAAAGACACCGCGATAGACATTTTTGTAATTGTAGCGAGCGATCGCTCTGGCAAAACACGAATTTAAGCGCTCGATCCTGTCTTCCAAAATATCAGAAAATCGAATCAGCAGGGGCAAAGCCAAATTTCGTTGTTTGAGGGATTCTACCAGTTCGCATAAGTCGAGGGAACCGCCGCGATCGCCCTTGGGAGAGACAGTAACGTGACCGGCTGCATTGATCGAAAAATACGGTTCGCCCCAACCTTGAATTCGGTAGAGTTTCTCACTCTCTTCTATTGTCCAAGATTTTTGTGGCAGTGGAGCCGCCGTTACCAAAGCACTGTCTGGTGCCGCCAAACTCGTGACTGTTGGGGACTGAGTAGATAGCGGATCGACATCGGAGAAAGCAGCGGTGGCTGGGGAACTCATCTTATCGGAAACCTATATTAGCAGTGGTCAAATAGATAGTTTATCGCACATATCGAGTTTCCTGATGCAGTTTAAAATTCACTTTGGGTGCAAGGCTGGACGATTTGAGATTTGAGATGTGAGATTTGACTCCACAGATCGATGAAAGTGGGAGATTGAACTAAAATTTAAATCGCGATCGCTCTCCACCACTCATCAAAAAAATGGGCGGAGCGAAGCGGAGGGCTGAAACTCCGTCTTTCTAAGACGGCTTTTTAATGCACTGTACAATAGTTGTGGTCGGGGGCCCACCTGGACAATGGAGACATAAAGCCTAACACCAAAGCCTGCGAGACTCGCAGCGGCGAAGAAAAATTGGCACACCAGGATAAGCGTGAGGGGCAATGGCAAACATCCCTGAATCACGTTAACTGAATAAGCATTGCTTTGTTTCCTTTTTTTTGCGGTGGGACACACCGTGGAGCGTCTGTGGAGCGAACATAAGACCAAATCTCTTTCTTTCTTCAGCTGCAGTTGCTTTGAAGCACAAACCCAAATAGTGATGTTTGGGAATTCCCGTACCTTTGAGGTGCGCGAGGATGTCAAGTCTTCAAGCAAGTATCCATATGCAGGTAAGCCAGGAAACCGCGTTTTTGAGACCGGACCTAGGCCAGGAGTATTGTCGGGCGATCGATCGCCCGACACATACTAACCAAAAATCACCTCCGGCGGCGCCATGTCAGCCCCCACAATCATTTCCCCGTGCCTGCTAGACTTCTTCAAACCCGGTTGAGGTGCTTTTTCTTGGCTTTTCTGAGCCGGTGCAACTGAGGCTGGCGGTGTCACCTGCGTTTGAGGTACTGCCTGTGCTCCTGGCATCAGGGGTTGCTGCGACAGCCAACCCAAACCCCCTACAGCCCCAGCCATCAAAGCGGTGTAGCCGACGTACAAATGCACCGGACGCATTTGAAAGCCTTCGGCTGACTCGGAATCGGCAACAGACACATACATACTCGGAATTGGGCTCTCAGCAGGTTTGGGCAAAGCATTCGCCATCGCGCTACCGTCTAGTCCCAAGGCGTCGCCGAGCCTGCGGATAAAACCTCTCACGTAAATATCTTGGGGCAGTTTCTCGATTTCCCCATTTTCGATCGCTTCGATGTGGTGCAGCGGCACGAGAGTTTGACTGTGGAGTTGTTGGAGGGATAGGGAGCGAACTTGCCGTCCCTTGCGCAATTCTCTACCCAACTCCCGCAGGCACTCTTCTCGCTGTTGAACTGCTTTTGCTGCTTCTTCTTCCTTGGTGAGTTTTTTCGGCTTCTTGGGAAAACCGAACCCTGGGAAGGATTTTCCGGGGACGGTGACAGTTTCCGGTGCAGCCGACTCGATTTTATTTTCGTCTTGGGGCGCTTCCTTGCTGTCTTCAGAAGTGTTACTGTCTTGAGCAGAATTTTCAGTGTCGGATTCGGTTTTGGCTGGCGCTTCCACACTAGCGCTGCGCCAATAGAACACAGGAACAGGTACTGGTGGCTCCAATTCTTTAAATTCTGTCTCCGTCCCAAAGGCGGGACTTACAGTAGCCCAACTCTCTCCGGCTAGTTGCAGTTCCATTTTGTTTTCTTTGGGAAACAGGTCAAATGCGAGCTTGACGGCTTCTCTGCTAACTGCTCTAATTAAAATTTCGGCAGCGGAGGCTGCTGAGCCCAACATTGTTTGCAAGCTAGCTAGAGCCTGGCTATAGGTGTCGCTACAGAGGAGTTCAGCTTCTATTTGGCTGAGGACAGAACGAAAATTTTCTTGAGGAATTTCAATAGTTGCGTGATCTGTCACCCCAAAATAAGCCTCGGGTTTCAGTGCCATGATATTTATCTTGTCTTACTAGAAGGTATCTGAGTACGTTCTTCGACAGGTTGGCAGTGATTCCGGATGTCGGTTGGGGGAGAGTGTCCGAGTGGGGGAGAGTGTCCGATGCCCGATGCCCGATGCCCGATGCCCGATGCCCGATGCCCGATGCCCGATGCCCGATGCCCGATGCCCGATGCCAATTTTCTATTGCTTGTGAATGCGATCGAGCAACCAAAGAGCCCCGAAAATCCCGACAAAGTGGGCAACAGTGGCGTGAGTATTGGCGAGTACCACAAATATGTCTAGGGGCTGAATAAATCGGCCCACATCGACTGCGGCACCGAACAAGGCTTGCGGCTGAGCTAGAGATTTGGCTAAAAGCGTGCCGCTGATGGCTTCTGCGCCGATCAGCGTCAGCACCATTCCTGACAAGTTGCTCATCAGTGACAGCCGCACCTCTTTGATGGTGTCTGCTTTTTTGGGGCGGACAGCGTTAGCGGGCGATCGCAGTTGTCTCGACAAGCGGGTGAAGCGGAAAGAGCGATATACGCTGTAAGCGAGTACGGCCAGCCCGCAAAGGGCAAAAAATACGCCGCCGCCGGTGCCGGCACTGTTTGAACGCCCAGGGACGGTAGCACTGGGGATGGCGAAGGGGATGGCAAAGAGCAAAATGATCGCCGCTACCACCGCTAGCACTAACTGTACCCAGAAGCAAACCCAGCCTGTTGTACGAAGGGCAAAGGCTACTCGCTGTACGGCAACAGGAAGCTTATCGTTATCTAACTGATTAGTCATATTTTGAGCGGGTATAATTAAGTGGCTTTAGTGGGCAGCAATTTTTTCTCTTCGGGGATGGTTGACTGCGGTTAACCCTCTTTATAATATAAGTAGCAATGTTTAAGAATTGTAACTAACATTGGATTTCACATTTGAATAGCGTCGATCGCAAGGTACCCAAAGCAATGACACAACTACAACCCACCGTCACTCCCAAACTGGGACAGCCAAAGTTTGGCTTCAACAGCTACGCGGAACGCCTTAACGGTCGAGCCGCGATGATCGGTTTTTCTTTAACTTTAATTATCGAGTATCTCACAGGGCAGGGGTTGCTGTCCTGGTTAGGTCTCAACTAATTTTAGCAATGGCGCGGTCAGCCTCACACTTTGTTTTGACTGGAACCGCAGCGGGTGTCACTTCTGCTGACCGCGACAAATTCGGGAATTGATTAAAATATTAATTACAGACAAGCCGAGCGACTACTCTGTCGAGAGAGCTCGGTTCCCCGAATCTAAGAGCTGGCTTTTGGAGGTGTTGTATATCGGGTGGAATTTTGATTTGACAAGCTTGGCAATTTGGCCTCGCTCCCGTACAATTCCCCACAGGCGAGAAGATGAATTTAGGTGAAGCTAGTCTCCCTTGCTAGAAATCCCGATCGTTCCGCCAACTCTAAGTTTTAGAGATTGTAAATAAATATAGAACAGAGTAAAACCAAATGAATGCTTCGTGGACGCGACTTTTGAGGTCAGCTTACCGTAAAGAGCCAATTACCAGCTTTGTTGTGACAGTGGGCGTTGTCGATGCAGCCATCGGCAGCATCGGTGCGAGTGGCTCTTTATTGGCTTTTGGGCTGGGTACCGCTGGGGTGGCGATGGCTCTCCGCTGGTGGCAAATTTACCGCTCAGGAGCCGAACAACCCGCACCTGCTGCCGAATACTATCTTCCTCCTCAGTCTTCTCGACCCCAGTTGCCCGTGCTTAACGTGTCTAAAAAAAATCCTCCTTATTAAGATTACCGGGCAATGGGGGCCCGGCGAGGTGGCGATCGACTCTCTGCATCTGATGCAGTAAAACATAGGGCCAGAAAAGTCTTTCGATCTGGGATGCTTGGTTTATGAATATTTCTGTTGCCGAGAAACTCTACAAAATTGGCTCCGTAGCTGCCTGTAGCGGTTTGTCGGTGAAAACTGTTCGCTACTATGAGGAGATGGGCTTGCTGTCTCCTGCGGTGGAGCGCTCGCCCGCTGGTTATCGCTTGTTTGGCGAAACGGTATTCAACAGGTTAGCGTTTATTAAACGATCTCAGACTCTGGGTTTGAGCCTTCAGGAGATGGACTAAATTGCCAAAAAGTTTACAAAAGTTGGTCATACTTAACTTGACTGATTAACATTCTGGGCCGTATGATTACACCAATGCCTAAAAAAGGCTTAATTATCTGGTTTGTAAACCACAGTTTTGTCAAAACTGACCAGCCTGTTACAAGGTCGAACGGGAGTCCGCGTTTCGTTAAATTGGTTGAAAATAGTGGATGACTAATGGCTAAAAGCTTCAACTAAGATTAATTAAATTAGGGTGGGCTACACCCGAATTAACGCCTGTGGACAAGAATGAGCCGACTCCCTTGGATGAAACAGGAAGCAGACCCTTCAGAAGTAATTCTGATTGAAGGGTGAGACTTAAATAAGTTTAGCCAAGTTTTGTGTAGCAGATTAAGGATATTTTACAAGTTCGCGATCGGGGAGAGTTGCCTTGCTCTGAAGCGAAGCAGCATCTAACGGCGAAGGTAGAGGAAATTTCCGTGCAAATTGCAGCCTTAGAAACTTTGAAGGGGGAGTTGCAAGGCATTCTCAACTGTTGGCAAGAGCAACCCTCGCCGGAGTCCATCACTCGCACGATTTGTCCGAACATTCAGCGGGATTGAGCAGCAGAAAGATACAAAATAAGGGAAGGAATTATCGGTTTCCTTCCCTTGATGGTTTTGTTGGTGCTTTTGTTGGTGGTTTGGTCGATCGTGTTGAACTTTTAACTGTTTTCGCAGAGTTTGCTGTTGCTTTTTGAGTTGCCGAGCCCTGGCTGAGCCGCCTTTGCCTTTGGAGTTTCTGCCCTCGCTGCGGGGAGACTCCCAACTTTTTAGTCTCATGTTTTTAATTATTTGCACTACTTCTATATTACACTGACGCAATTTCAATGTCAAGTATTTTTTAGACCGATGTTCGCTAATATCAACTATTGACTGATTCAGATTGAGTATGAGGACTTACCCACGGGTGGCCAGAAACCGGATTTTTCAACCAAATACGTGGTTAAAGCCCTCTATATCGGTTAAAAAACCCGCTTTTTTTGTGGGCGGGTACCTCAGTCATCTATTTATCAGTCCAAATATCCTGGGGGTATTTCAGCATCTGTAAAAATTGGCAGCGTTTCCCAATTTTTTACCCATTCCGGCAATTCGGCTACTTTTTTTAGCTCAAGCGACATTTCTATTAAGGAAAATTCTAAATTGTGGAAATCTTGAATAAGTTCGGCTTTCAAGAAAATTTCATTTTTAGCTAAATCGGGAGTATTAGTCGCAATGACAACGCTGTTGCCGGTTTCTAAATTGCATATATAAACTTGTGCGAACACAGTTTGAATCGTTTTCACCGCTGCCGCATTAAACTCTTGTTTGTGGAACAGGTGGACAACTAGAACACCTGCGCTTGACAAGCGAGTTTTGCACAGTTGGTAAAATTCTTGTGTCACCAACCTATAGGGCATATAGCCGCTGCCAAAACCAGCATCCACGATAATTATATCGTTTTTTACTGTGGAATTTTGTTGGGCTAGATATTCGCGCCCGTCTTGAATGGCTACTTTGAGTCTGTCGTCGAGTTGAATGCAAAAAAATTTTTGAGCTACTTGGACTACTTTTTGGTCAATATCTGCACATTCGACGATCGCGTTAGCGAAATAGTGGTGAAAAAAACTGGGGAGGGTGCCGCCACCAAATCCAATTACATAGATGTTTTTTGGTAAATTTTTCCAGACTAATGCTAGCAGCACGGCTCGGGAATAGGGAAAGATTAAATTTAGTGGATTGTTGAGGTCTAGGATTGATTGAGCTACATTTGTGATTAAGGTTTCTCTGTCTGCTAAAAGCAGTAGTAGCCATGAGTTTATTTTTTTTACTGCTATGCAGTTGTCGCCGGAGTTTTGTTGAAATAGGATGCCGTCTGGCTGTTGCTGAAGCCAATTTATTTGTTGATTAATAAGTGCTAACTTGCTAGGAGGCAGATCGCCTTTATAATCAGTCATACGATTTTAGATTTTAGATTTTAGATTTTAGATTGGAGATTGGGGAATCACCGATCGCTATCATGGTTGGGAGCAGACCTACAGTTTCATTCTTTTTGGGAACTGGTATCACATCTAAAAGCTTAAATCTCAAGTCTCAGATCGAATCACTTCAAACCCAATAATAGCGAGATTCCGCCGATCGCAGCCACTACGCCCACAACAGCCCGAAGGCTCACTCTTTCTCCCGCCAGCACCGCTAAAGGCAGTATAAATAGGGGACTGGTAGAAATGAGTGCTTGAGCTATTCCTGCGGGTGCATATTTCAGCGCAGTCTGTTGCAGGAAAATTCCGAGATAGGTTCCTAAAAAAGCTGCTAAAATTATTGCACCTAATATTTTTGGCGCTTTTAATTGTTGGAAAGTGTCAAGGTTTGTTGGGTTCAAGAAGCATAGCATGACTGCGAGGCCGCCGCTCAAACGCAAGGCTGCTGTCCACAGGGGATCAATATCTATTTGAGTGAAGGCGGCGCGGGATAAAACTGCTCCGGCGGCGTGGCTTGTTTGTCCTAATAAACTAATGGCTAATCCCTGCCAAAGATGTTTTGATGGTAAGGTTGTTTCGGCTGTTCGTTCGGCAATTACCCAAGCTACGCCACAGATTGTTAAAAGAATGCCTGTACAAGCAATGGGCGATAAGTTTTCTTGCAAAAATATTAAGCTAAATAAAGCTGTTAAAGGGGGAGATAGGGTTTCTAAAAGCAGCGTTCGCCTCGCTCCTAAATATTTTAATACGAGAAAGAAAGCTGTGTCTCCGATGCCAATTCCTAGGGCGCCGCTGATGAGCAGCATTGCTAAAATATGGGGATTGATTGCTGGTAAAGATCTGCCTAAAATTAGTACGGTGGCAAGGAGCATGAAAAGGGCGATCGCCCCTTTGAGCAAGTTTAGCACCACTGCGGGGATTTGCTGTCCCACTCGCTGCCAGATGGTGGAAGCTAGAGCCCAGACAAATGCAGCGCTTAAAGCGGCGATTTCACCCATAAAATCTGTTGACGGTTGAGGGTTGACTGACTAATGACTAATGACTAATGACTAATGACTAATGACTAATGACTAATGACTAATGACTAATGACTAATGACTAA